>JBAVIK010000317.1:0-3042 GCA_049686815.1 Acidimicrobiia bacterium
TCGAAGTAGAGCCCTGAATTGACATAGACGCCGGCAATGTGCCGACCCATAACAATCGCCCCGATGTCCTCGTCGTCGGCACGTAGGACCGGTTCGATCGCCATTGTGACCCAGTGAGCGAACGTGGGAAAAGGTCGGGCAGCCACGAATTCAAGATCGCTTGTCGCGATGTGCACCGATCGCCCGGTGGCCACGACCTGTTCGATCATTGCGAGACTGGCGTCCGTGCGAAGATGTGTTGCCCGGTTGGGAACCCTGGGATGGCGCTTTCTTGCGAAATGGAAGTAGGCGAGGTCGCCCGAAATCATATTGTCGGCAGCCATCCCGTCGATCCCACCCGAGAAAGCCAGAGCATGCCGCCTCCCGCGTTCTCTCTGCGGGATCTGGTCTGCGATCGGTCCTATCTCAACCCCGGTAGCTTCGAAGGCGACGTCGGCGAACCCCTGGCTCACGGCCGAGTCCAGAGTCAGTCGCCGCTTGACCCAGGGTCTAACGATCATGAGCACTGCCAGCGCAGCCAGATCAGGATGAAGAGTTGATGCGGACTTGAGCTCCAGCGAAGCGGTAGTCGTGGTCATTTCGATTGGAGCGTCCCATTGGCCACGCGCGAATACGTCTTCATCTGCGTCGAGGTGGACCGCCAGGTGGTAGACGTTGCCCTGATCGACGAGGTTCACACGCATGGGGCCAGCAGGTTAGAAACCTCGAATCCCGACGGGAGCATCCTTGGTCGTCGGTCACGAGGCACCCAGACTTCGCGGCACCGAAACCAAGGCGAAGAGCAATGCCCGTAGCCGCGCTTCGGGCTAGAAGCATCGAAGAGACGTGTCAGCAACTATCAGTCCACATTTCGGTTTCCTTGGCGAAGGACGCCACCGGTTCCACTTCGGCCAGGCGGGTCAACCACACATCGCACGCCTCGACGAATTCACCGTTCTCGGCGAGGAGGGAGGCCGCCGACAATTCGAGCATGTAGCCACTCGGGCTGTCTGACATAGAGTCGGCAAACAGCAGGAAGGACCTTGCCATCGCGATCGGGCCGCGAAGATCGGTCTCCGGCAGGTAGAGAGAGAAGAAGCCGTCAACCTCAACTCTGTCCCAACCCGAAACTTCAAACGGGCCTTGTGGTGAGCGTTGGCCGGTTTCGTCGGTAGCGATGACGATCGCGAAGTGCTGGTCGCCAGCAATGACGTCGGCATTCTCAACCAGATCAGAAATTCGAGGGGTTACCCAGTCGTTCGGCAAATAGCGTGGCCGTCCAGCGAACGGCGTTCGGTATGCGTCGATCGGTCCCAGATGTTCATGAACCACGATCCAGTCGCTCGGCACCTGATCGGTGATTGCTTCGGAAAGAAGACTCCAATCGCCGCGTTCTCGGGTGCCCACGTCGTAGCCAAGAGTGACCAACGAACTGATGAGAATCGTTCCGCCGGCCACCACCCCGAGAAGCCAAATCAGCTGTGGTTCCCTCTTGCTGAAGAGCGACCCCACCAGCACCCCAAGCAATGGAATCCAAGTGAAGAGATAGCGTTCAAAGAGCGGTTGCTCGGGGCTAGTAGTGAGCAGAAACAGTGAGATGAATCCAACCGGGAGGATCGCCAGAACCCAAACCCACCAATTGTGGATCAGAAGTCCTCTGGACCCAGGCAGGATCAACGCCACCCCCAAAAGGACAACGACTGCAGGCCAGAGCGGGAGACTCTGGGCAAGCAGGTCAGGCAGGTCGGTTACGAGACGTCTGACCTGTCCGGATGATGGGATGAGACCGGATTCGGTGTATCCGGTCAATTGCGCTCTCAGATGGAGCATCACGGGCATGCCAACGGCGAGTATCCCCAGAGCGCTCGCGGCAACAGGAGCCCAAATCGAGCCCTCAAATCGCTGATGGCGTCCTGTGAACCGAAAAAACAGCATGACGGCGACTGTGGCGCCCAACACGAGGTTCGGCTCGATCGTTCTGCTGAGCGGCAACAGAACTGCGACTGCGAACATGATTGGGATCAACCACCTGTTTCGTTTCGAAAGCCATTGGTTCGTGACCAGGACGAATCCAGCGGTCAAACAGAAAGGGAGTGCGTACGGTCTGGCATAGGCAAACACTGACACCAGCAATGGTGATGTGGCCAAGACGAGCATCCCAAAGAAGGTGCCCCAACCGAAACCGGCCCCATACAGCAGCAAACCGAACATGTACAAGCCGGTGAGGGCAAAGACCACCGACAGTGCTCTCTGCTGCCAATCACCGATCCCGATCGCGCGTTGCAGCACTGCGTTCAATACAGCATCCAGAGGCGGTTGATCCTGTGCGAAGGATCGCTCGATCACCTCGGTGATGGGCATCGAGTAGGAGCGTGTCTGACGAAGTTCGTCAATGTGATACGGCTCCTCCTCGACGGCGAGGAAGAGCGCTGCGGCCGCGATCAGCAGCGGAAGCAGTAGAACAAGACGCGTCGGTGGGGCATCCGGAGTGTTATTTCGTGTCAATAGAGGTGATGGCAGCTGTGGGCGTCGGTCGAGCATCGACGGGAGGCGGACTACAAAACGCCGCCCGGCTCGCCGTTGCGATTGTAGGTTTTGGCGAAGCTCTAGACCGCATGCTTGTCATCTCGAGGCCCTTGCATTCCCCAACTCGCCACACACCGCAGGATTAACGTCAAGCATTCGTCTGCGTCGAGGATCACTCATGAGTATTCGCAACATGATTAGCGATCGGGTCAAGCAAGCCCTGGATAGAAGGTACGTCCCAAGGGACCAGATGGCATCGACTGTGCATATGGAGGCCCGACTACGTGTTCAGGGTGACAACATGACATTGGCACGCATGTCGTCTCTGGAGGAACGGTTGGACAGACTGGAGGATCTCTACTCGGAAGTCAGGGTTGGGGCCGACTTCATCCACCATGAGGACCCCCATGATCTTCGAAAGCGCCTATTCACCGCGCACCGCCTGGCCAACGAATGTGCCATAGCCATTGAGATGCTCTTGCAGGCGGACATCCTTCACCAGCGTGATCTCGATGAGCTCGCGGCGAGCCGCTGAAT
>JBAVIK010000318.1:0-3437 GCA_049686815.1 Acidimicrobiia bacterium
GACGATTTCAGAATCGACCGCGCCATGCGCCGATACTCGGCCACCGAGAACTCCTCGACGGGCTCGACGATGTCGACCATGTGATGGACCACGCCGCGACGCTCGATCAGGGTGGGTTTGGCGGTACCGACGTCCATACCCCGATAGACCTGCATCGAGTCGACCGAGATGATCTCGGCGTCGATCTCCAGAGCCAGGTCGATTGCGAGATCGGTCTTCCCCGATGCGGTTGGACCGACCAGAGCCAGGACTTGGCTCAGACCACACTCCCGAGAAGGTGATGTTGGGCGGCGGAGTCGATCTCCACGTCGATGAACGTTCCCGCCTGGTGCAACCCGTCGACATGGACGAGCTTGCCGGTGCGGGTCCTGGTGGTCGCCACTTCGGGTCGCTTCTTCGAAGGGCCCTCAGAGAGGACACTCATCCGTTGCCCGACCAACTCGGTGTTCCGCTCCAGCGATATACGGTTCTGCGCCTCGACGAGACGGGAGAACCGTTCCTGGATGACTTCAGGGTCGATGAAGCGGTCGCTCATGTCGGCTGCCCTCGTGCCGGGACGTGCCGAGAAGATGAACATGAATGCCTGGTCGAAACGTGCCTCTTCGATGACCTCCATGGTCAGGGCGAAGTCGTCGTCGGTCTCACCGGGAAAGCCGACGATGATGTCGGTGGACACGCCAAGACCGGAGATGGTCTCCCGGGCCATGGCGAGACGGTCCATGTACTTGCGACGGGTGTAGCCACGGTGCATGTCAGCCAGGATTCGATCCGACCCCGATTGCAGGGGGAAATGGAGTTGCTCACAAACCGCAGGCGTCTCGGCCATCGCCACCGCCACGTCCTCACGGAAGTCGTTGGGGTGGGGGCTGGTGAACCGGACCCGTTTGATACCCTCGACGCTGCCGACCCTCCGGAGCAACTCACCGAATATGGGACGTCGCTTCCCGTCGATGGCCAGGTCACGACCGTAGGTGTCGACGTTCTGACCGAGGAGGGTGACTTCGACCACCCCGTCGGCGACGAGCCGTTCCACCTCTCTGACGATGTCACCTGGGCGTCGGGAGATCTCGACGCCACGCACCGAGGGGACAATGCAGAAGGTGCACGTGTTGTTACAGCCGACCTGGATGGTGACCCAGGCCGAATGGGCGAGCTCGCGTCGCACCGGCAGCGAAGACGGCATCGCCTGAAGCTCGTCGACCACTTCGGTGATCGGACCCCAGTGCTCGGCATGATCGATCAGATCGAGGACACGGTCGAGGTTGTGGGTGCCCATCACCACGTCGACCCAGGGAGCCTTCTCACGCACCAGGTCACGGTCTTTCTGGGCGGCACAGCCCCCAACCACCAGGAGCATCCCGGGGTTGACGTCCTTGATCGCCTTCAACTGGCCCAGGTTGCCGTACATCCGGTTGTCGGCGTTCTCCCTGATGGTGCAGGTGTTGACATAGACGACGTCAGCGGTGTCGAAACTTTCGGTCGCGGTCATCCCGTCCAATTCGAACT
Source organism: Acidimicrobiia bacterium (assembly GCA_049686815.1). Lineage (GTDB taxonomy): Bacteria > Actinomycetota > Acidimicrobiia > Spongiisociales > ZC4RG35 > JBAVIK01. The sequence continues at coordinate 1,507 of JBAVIK010000318.1, forward strand.
GACCGGCGATCCTCTCCGAGTCGTGCTCGTTCATCTGACACCCGAAGGTCCGGATGAAATAGGACTTGCCCAGACGCGTCGGATTGCGGCGAGGCTGCTCGCGGACGACCGGCGGGGGAAGTAACACGGTTTGGGTCATGGCTGGGCCGACCTCAACGTGCGTAATCGGTTGCCCGAAACTCCCGAATCACCGTCACTTGTATCTGACCCGGGTATTGGAGGTCTTCCTCGAGTTTACGTGAGATCGCACGGGAAAGCTCACGTGCGTGAAGATCGGAGACCGCACCGGGGTCGACCATCACCCGGACCTCCCGACCGGCCTGAAGTGCGTACACCTGGTTGACACCGGAGAACTCCATGGCGATGCTCTCCAGCTTCTCGAGACGCTTCACATAACCTTCCAGGGTCTCGCGACGGGCACCAGGACGGGCGGCGGAAACCGCGTCGGCGGCCTGGACGATGACCGCGAGAACCGTCCTCGGCTCCACCTCGTTGTGGTGGGCTTCGATCCCGTGGACCACTGCCGGGTCTTCGTCGAACCTGCGTGCAATTTCGGCACCGATCAAGGCATGGGAGCCCTCGACTTCGTGGGTCACCGCCTTGCCGATGTCATGGAGGAGGGCTGCCCGCTTTACCGGGGCGGGGTCGATGCCGAGCTCCGAGGCGAGCATCGCGGCGATATGGGCCGTTTCCACCAGATGGTTGAGAACGTTCTGCCCATAGGAAGTTCGATATTTGAGCCGTCCCATCAGGGTGATGAGCTCTGCGTTCATCCGGGACACACCGACTTCGACCAGTGCCCACTCTCCGGCGTCGCGAACACTCTGTTCGACTTCCGCCTTGGCCTTCTCGTGGGCTTCCTCGATCGCCGCCGGGTGGATCCGACCGTCGGCAACGAGCTTCTCGACAGTGATCCGAGCGACTTCACGTCTCACCGGGTCGAAGGAGCTGACCGAGACCGCTTCAGGAGTGTCGTCCACGATCAGGTTGGTGCCGGTGACCGACTCGAGGTGACGGATGTTGCGACCTTCACGGCCGATGATGCGTCCCTTCATCTCGTCGGACGGCAGCTGGATGACCGAAACGGTCGACTCGGTGACCACTTCGGCCGCAAGCCGCTGAATCGCGGTGGCGAGGATGCGACGGGCACGCCGGTCGGCCTCCTCCCGGGCTTTGATCTCGAGGTCACGCACCACGATCATCGCCTCGCGACGGGCCTCGTCTTCAACCTGAGACAACATCTCTTCTTTGGCGGCGGCAACGTCGATGCCTGAGATCTGTTCGAGCTGGAAACGGGCCTCTTCCTTGAGTCGTTCCAGTTCGCCACGCGACGTGGTCAACTCGTCTTCACGATCGATCAGCAGCTTCTCGCGTTGTGCCAGGTTGGAAGCACGCTGTTCGAGAGTTTCCTCACGCTGACCGAGTCTCGATTCGAGGTTGGAGAGCTCGAGACGACGGTGCGCCATCCCCTCCTCTTCCTTTTCCCGGTAGGTCTCGGCCTTGGCCCGACCTTCCTCCTCGGCAGTGCTCAGAATCTTCTGCGCATCGACCCGGGCGTTCGCCACCATGTCCTCAGCGGAAATGCCGTCGCGTTCACGGCGACGGGCGATGGAAAGTCGGGCGAGCAGATACCCGAAGCCCAGACCGATGGCGACCCCCAGGACTGCAAGTCCTATCGCCACGGTATTGCTCATCGTGGTCCCTTCCTGTGGAACCTATAAGACAGATGTGGCCGGACCCAAAGGCCCGGCACACGAAATGAAGCAACCAATTGGTAAGGGATGTTTCACCCGATACTTCGCTTGCTCCCTCCTTGACTCTCTCTTAGGTTCCGACGTTTTTCAAAGCTATTTCGTGTGTCAGCTCTAGACACTAGTCACTTCGAGCGGTGGCCGGAACACGAAAGATCGCGAAATCTGACGGTTCCGGTG
>JBAVIK010000319.1:0-6742 GCA_049686815.1 Acidimicrobiia bacterium
ATACCGTTGGGGATCTTGGTGAAATCGCCCACACCGAGTTGTTTTTGAGTTCCGAACGCGTGGTGGTCACCCATGCAGAACGGACAATGGTCGGTAGACACGATCTGCAGATCGTTGGTTCTCAATCCCTGCCAAAGCCGATCCTGGTGCCCGGCAGCGTGTTCCCTGAGTGGTGGCGAGCAGACGTACTTGGCACCGTCGAAGCCGTTGCCGAGATTGTCCAGAGAGAGAAAGAGGTACTGAGGGCAGGTCTCTGCGTAGACGTTGAGCCCACGGTCCCGGGCCTCGATGACCTCATCGAGTGCCTCCCAAGCCGACAGATGGACGATGTAGAGCTGGACACCGGTCAACTCGGCAAGCTTGATGGCGCGGTGAGTGGCCTCGCCTTCGAGGATCGACTTGCGCACAATGCCGTGATGGATCGGATCGGTCTCTCCACGGTCGAGAGCCTGTTCGATCAGGACGTCGATTGCTATGCCGTTTTCGGCATGCATGCAGATTGTCGCACCGTCCTCGTGCGCCTTTTGCATTGCCCTGACGATTTGCCCGTCGTCTGAGTAGAACACACCGGGATAGGCCATGAACATCTTGAAACTGGTCACACCTTCATGGACGAGTAGTTCCATCTCTTTGAGTGTTTGGTCGTTGATATCGCCCGTGATCATGTGAAAGCCGTAATCGATAGCGGTCTTCCCGCGTGCTTTCTCCATCCACGCCTCCCAACCGGCCATCGCCGACTGACCAACGGTTTGCACGGCGAAGTCGATGATCGTCGTAGTGCCACCCCAGGCTGCGGCCCGGGTACCGGTTTCAAAGGTGTCGGCGGCGAAGGTGCCACCAAAGGGCAACTCCATGTGAGTGTGCACATCGATCCCACCCGGTAGAACCAACTTGCCTGTCGCATCTATGACAGCGTCCGCCCCGACCGTGTGCTCCCGGCCCAACAACGCGACCACTTTGCCGTCGTCAATGAGGACGTCGGCGTCCATTTTCTCGATGGCGGTCACCACGGTCCCGCCTTGGATCAGGGTCTTCCCCATTGGCTACCTCCTAGGGAGCTACCAGCGAGTCGTAGGCGTCAGGCCGTCGATCGCGGTAGAACGCCCACGTCTTGCGTACTTCGTCGATGAGATCCATATCGAGATCCCGAACGATCAGCTCTTCATCGGTGTCCGAAGCCGGGTCACCGACCATCTGACCTCTTGGATCGACAAAATACGAAGAGCCATAGAAGTCGGCGTCACCAAACGGCTCTTTGCCGACACGATTGATTGCCCCAATGAAGTACTCGTTGGCCACCGCCGATGCTGGTTGCTCGAGATTCCACAAGTACATCGAGAGCCCACGGCTGGTGGCCGAGGGGTTGAACACGATCTTGGCTCCGGCGAGACCGAGAGCCCGCCATCCCTCAGGGAAGTGACGGTCGTAACAGATGTAGACCCCGATCCGCCCCACTGCGGTATCAAACACCGGATAGCCGGTGTTGCCGGGGCGGAAGTAGAACTTCTCCCAAAAACCGTTGACATGAGGGATGTGGGTCTTTCGATACTTGCCCAGGTAGGTGCCGTCGGCGTCGACCACTGCCGCCGTGTTGTAGAGAAGCCCGTCGTCTTCCTTCTCGTAGACCGGGACGACAAGCACCATCCCGGTGTCCTTTGCGACCTCGATCATCCGTAGCGTGGTGGGCCCGTCGGGCACCGCCTCCGCGGTGTCTTTGTGGTCATCGTCCTGCACCTGACAGAAATAGGGGGCGTTGAACAGCTCCTGGAAGCACATGACCTGTGCCCCCTGCTCGGCAGCGTCGTAGGCATGTTTGACGTTCTTCTCGACCATGGACTCTTTGTCCCCGGTCCAGGCCGTTTGGACCAATGCGGCCCGCACGATGTTCGGCATCGAGCCCTCCTGTGGAAATCAGCTGACCAGCTAAAGCTACACAAACCTCAGGTAGTACGGGTCATATACGGTCCGAATCAGCTCAGCTTTGACGGAATCGTCCGGATGATCTCAGGAATCGAGGATCTGGAGGACCTCGCCAAGAGTCTCCAAAGCCTCCCCGGTGAAGGGGGCCGGCACCAACTCGACCATCGTCACTCCCATGTCAGCGAACTGACGGATCGAATCGGCGATAGCGGCTGCGTCGCCACGTAGCGGTAGACCAAAGCCGAGCTCCTCGACGAGCCTCTCACCGGTCGGCTCAACGAACACTCCTATCGACTTACCAAGAGTCTCCGGATCCCGGCCCTGATCGGCACAGGTCTGGTTGACCATTCGGATCATGTCGGTGAAGGCGGATGGCAGTGAGCTCTCGGTGGCATAGCCGCTCCAGGTATCGGCGTACTTCACCGCCAGCCGGATGGTGCGAGGACCGTGACCGGCGAGCATGACCGGCAGGTTTGACCCCCTTGGGCCCCGTGGCAGGTTGTCCTGCTCGTGGGCAGAGTGAAACTGACCCGTATGGGTCGCAACCCCATCACGCAGGAGTGGAATGATGATCTCCAGGGCCTCCTCGTATCGACCGACCACTTTGTCGGGTGGGTAGCCAAACGCCTTGCCTTGATCCCCGGAGTGACCGGACCCGAGCCCGAAGAGAAACCGGCCGTCAGAAATCTCATCGATTGCCTCGGCAACCTTGACGGTGAGACCTGGGTTGCGGTGGAGGGCTGAGAGAACCCACGAACCAACTTTGATTCGAGTGGTGACCGCCGCAACGGCGGCCGCCATCGACACACACTCCCAGGTACCCATCGGCCTGAAATCTGGTGGGAACTTCCAAACCAGCTCATCGGGAAGCCAAACAGTGTCAAAGCCAAGCTCCTCTGCCATGAGGGCCGCACCGCGAATGTCGGTCCAGCGCGAATGGCTCGAATTGAAAGGCACCTGAATGGTTGGCATGGTCACGCCGATTTCGACGGGTCTGATGTGCGTCCTCTCCTCGTTGGGCCGCGAACCTAGGCCTGCGTCGGCGACGCGGGCGACTCAGATCGCATTTCGGGCAAGAGGCAACTCGACGGTCACTAATCCACCAGGACCCGGGGTTGCCCAAATGCGCCCACCAAAGTCGTCGACATAGCGGCTGGCGATTGCCAGACCCAGACCCGCCCCGCCGTATGACCGACTCCGCGCCTGGTCGTCTCGGGTGCCGCGTTCGAAGGCCCGATCGATGAATTCACGTGGGAAACCGGGTCCTTGGTCGCGAATCTCCACGATTCCGGTGCTCCCATTGGAGATACTCACCTGAATCGTCCCGCCAGATGGTGAATGTCGGACTGCATTATCGAGAAGGTTTCTGACCACTCTGGCCATTCCTTCGGAAGAAGCCCTGACCACCACTCTGTGAACCATCTCGAGATTCACCACGAGCTCGCGCTCATCACACAGTGGGCGGAACACCTCGACGGCTTCGTCTGCCACCTCAGCCAGGTCTACAGGACCAACGGCGTGGTCAATGTCGCGTGATTCGAGACGAGCAAGCAGAAAGAGATCGTCGACCAGTCGAGCAAGTGCCTCGGTGTCGCTCCGCATTGAGTCGAGATAGCGGTCGGGTTCATCGGCCAACTCGTCCTGGATGGCTTCGATGGCGACCTGAAGCGACGCCAGAGGTGTTCTCAAGTCATGACCGACGGCTGCAAACAAGTCCCTTCGGGCCCGATCGTCTCGTTCACGATCCATCTCGGCGACTTGCAACGCTGACGCCATTTCATTGATCGCTCGTGCCAAGTCACCCACCTCGTCTGAACGAGTTGTTGAGGTCCTCTGTGACAGGTCACCGGCCGCCATCGCAGAGGCGGTTTCGGCAATATGACCCAGTTCCCCGGTCAATGGCCCACTGACCAACACGGCAAAGGCCACTGCGGCAACTACGCCGAACCCGACGACGATGAGCAGCAAAGTGAGATCGTGAGGAGAGATGAACATCTGCTGACCGGCTGCAAGCAAACCGAAGACCACGATCACAAAGGACACCACGGAAAGTGCCATGACGGTGGTGCTCAGAGAGCGATTGCCTTTTGCCAACCTCGGCAACCACAGGGCGGCGGCGATCGTCCCCGCGGCCATCAGAGCGAAGATGAGCCCCATCGCAACTCGTTGCCCCGAAGTTGGCTGCATCACGATTACAAACAAACCAACCCCAGCGACCACCACCACTCCGCCTCCCAGCCACAGCCTCATATCTCCAACCTGTACCCGACACCCCACACCGTCACGAGGCGTTGTGGAGAGTCGGGGTCGTCTTCGATCGCCTGCCTCACTCTCCTCACGTGAACCGTCACAGTTGATGGGTCCTGCCAACCGGCATGAGAGTCCCATACGTGTTCCAACAGTTGACCTCGCGAGAAGACCTGCCGTGGGTTTGTTGCTAGAAACAGAAGGAGATCGAATTCACGCGGCTTGAGTGATACGGGCAGGCCCGACACCCATACCTCGCGCGTCCGAGCGTCGATTCGCAGCTCGCCCACCTCGATCGTCTCGTGGGGTTCACGGCCCGCTGCTCCCGCCCGCTTCAAAACCGCTCGTACCCTCGCCGACAGTTCCCGAGGCGAGAACGGTTTGACCACGTAGTCGTCGGCACCTAGCTCGAGCCCGAGCACACGATCGATCTCGTCGCTTCTAGCGGTCAGCATGATGACAGGGATCTTCAGTTCGGAACTGATCGATGCGAGAAGTGAATATCCATCGAGCCCGGGCAACATCACATCGAGCACAACAAGGTCCGGGGTGTCGCGACGGAGACAGGCGGCCGCAGCGACTCCATCAGCTGCCTCAACAACATCAAAGCCGTCGCGACTCAAGTATGAACCGACTACCTCTCTGACCATGGGCTCGTCGTCGACGACGAGCACCGATCGGTTTGGGGTCTTGGCAGGTCCCACGTAGCCAAGGTACGAGTGTTTGACGCCTGGGGCCCCAGAGTTCACGAAACGTTCAGAGTTGGTTTCTCCCACGCCAAGACTCTGCCCGCACTCTTGTTAACCGGTCATCAAAGGAGGACTCACATGACCTTGAGCAAGAGGATCACCTGGTTCACAGCGCTGCTGATGGCGGCAGCCCTGATGCTGACCCTGGTACCGCCTGACGCGGCCCGGGCGACGAACGGAGAACGTACCTATCGAGTTTCGATAACCAACCTCACCAGTGGTCAGCCGATGACGCCGTATGTCGTCGCCACACATTCCTTCCGAGCAGGGATATTTCGGCCGTGGCGGTCGGCGTCGCCAGGGCTTCAGGCACTGGCTGAGAATGGTGGTGTAGACGTATTGAAGGCGGAGTTGGAAGCAAATCCCCGATTCGGCGACGTACAAGTCGCCGGGACGCCACCGGTAGTTCCGGGTGCCACCGTCAGCGTCGATGTCGTATCCACCCCTGGTTCCAGATTCATCTCACTCGCAGGCATGCTGATCTGTACCAACGATGGCTTCGGTGGCATCAGTCGGAAGTGGCTCGATCCACACCGCACCCGGACCTTCTATGCCTATGCCTGGGATGCTGGCACCGAAAGGAACACGGAGGCCTACACGGATCTGGTTCCCCCATGTGACGGTTCGGGGCAAACCGGGGTGAGCAATCCCGCACTGGCTGAAAACGGTCGAGTCCACCTCCATCGAGGAATCAAGGGCATCGCCGACCTCGTTCCGTCAGTTCACGGCTGGCAGGGCCCGGTGGTCAAGATTGTGATCGAACCTCTCGACTGACCACAAGACAGGCCAGACCAAACAAAGAGGGGCGGGCAATGAGGCCCGCCCCTCTTTGTTTGTTTGAATTCGCAGCTCTATTCGCCCCCAGGCTGCAGAGCAATGACCGAAGGTCGGTAGCCGTCGCCATCGGTGTTCATGTCACCCAAATTGGCAATCGCCTTTTCTGCGAGGTCTGTGCGGTAGGCATCGGAAGAGATCTCCACGCCCTCCAGCTCTGCGATCTCGGATGTCGCTACCTCCACGGTCTGATCCCACAGACCCTCATTCATCACACCGATGCCGTTTGTGGCCGGGAAGATGAGACCGAGGATCTCGTTGAGCTGCCACTCTTGATGACTCGCCCCGAGCGTCGAACCGCTGTCGAGCACCACGTTGACGCACTCGTCGAAATTGTCGAGACAGTGGATCCACCCCTGGAACGAAGCCGTCAAGAAACGGACAGCGATGTCCTCGTTTCCGTCCTCGGCAATCCAGTCGGCGTTTACCCACACCGCGTCTTGCAACATGGCAGTACCGACCTCGTTGAAATCGATGACGTTCAGGTCACTTGGTTGGTAGAGCTCGCCGGTCGCCGGGTTCTCAGACTCGAGGACCTGGGCATACTCGTTGTAGATCATGGCTTCCGCCACGTCGATCTCACCGTTGAGCAGGGCCAGCATGTCAAAGCTCTGAGCCACGTTCTCGACTTGATCGGCCACACCGGCCTGCTTCATTGCCGCGGTCAGCTCGAACTCGTTCCCGAAGCCCCAGTTGCCAACCTTCTTGCCGGCGAAGTCGCCGACGGAAGCAATCCCCTGATCAGCGAAGGAGACCATCAAAGTCCCGGAGCGCTCGAAGACTTGAGCGATGTTGATGATATCGGCACCCTGCTCTCTGGAAACGAGTGCCTTGGGGACCCAAGCGAGACCAAACTCGGCCCCACCGGTCGCCAGGACTTGCTGTGGAACGATTTCGACGGCCCCTTCGAGGATCTCAACATCGAGACACTGGTCTGCGTAATAACCCAGATCGTCAGCCACGAAGTAGCCGGCAAACTGCGCTTGGGCAAC
>JBAVIK010000320.1:0-2382 GCA_049686815.1 Acidimicrobiia bacterium
CCAATCGATGTCGACTTCTCAGTCATCACATCTGTCAGCTCAGGGTCGGGGCGAAACGTCGCCGGTGGTCGGCAATTGGCCGTCACCCTCAGCGACCTTGCTAGAGATCTCGACTTCGCCGGCGACCTGCTCAATGCGAGGTCGGCAGGTCTCCACGTGAAGGGCGCAGTCAACGGATATGCGTCGGGCACGTATGTGGTCACGGCGGCCGGTGTGGTCAAAGGTGGCATCGACGCGGCCACGGCTACGACAGACCTCGTGCCCGACGTTCCAACCACCCCAACACAGGCCATGACAGAAGGCCTGGAGTCCATCGCCAAGCTCGGCTCACTCGTCGCCACAAAAGTGACCGAATGGATGGAGAAGAATCAATTGATGCTGGCACGGCTGACCGTGTTCTACCAACACGTGACTGCCTCCCAGTACCGGATCATGGAGTGCCGGGATGGCGTTGGGTGGGTCTGCGTTGAAACGGTGTGGGAAGTGGAGATCGGGAAGCTGCGGAGCCGAATCGGCAAAGACAGGGAGTACACAGTCAAATCGAACCTCGAGCGATATCGCTTCAACCGAGCCGTGCGAGATCTGGGAAATGTCGGGGCGAGGAACGTCAGGGACGCAGCAGTTCGAATGATGACATGGCGCTTTCAGCACGAACCTGGACCATGTGAATGAGCAGAAGAAACGCGGGCATCGTTCTCATGGGTCTGGGAAGTCTCTTGGTAGTCGTTGGAATCGTGGTCTGGGCAGCCTCGGGCGGAAATCTGACGATCGCCGATGGATCCACTACATCTACATCGCGCCAGACCACCTCTGCTCCAGCCACCGAGTCCACAGGGCCGGGAACCACAACACCACCCGCCACCACGTCACCAACACCGGCGCCGACAACAACCGTCGTCGATCTGACACCCGATATCGAGGCGTTCGTCCCCGTATTCGCCGATGCGATCGGCGCCGGGGATGCTGATTTCTTGTTCAACACCCTTCATCCGGCGGTCCTGGCGATCTATGACGAAGCAACGTGCCGAGCCTTCATCGACTCAGACATCCTGCTCTTGGAGGACTACCGATTGACCGGGCCGGCGACCGGGCCCGAAACGCAGACGATCGCCACATTCGAGGTCGACGTCTATTCAGGACCAGTTTCGTTTCGGTTCCAGGGCGAGACGTTCGACACAACAGCAACATTCGCGTTTCTCGACAATCGGGTGACTTGGTTCACCGAGTGTGCTTGACCGGCGAACTGGTGCCTCAACCCATCTTCCAGAAGTCCCCGGTCAATCCGTGTCGGGCAAAAATGGCCTCGGCCTGGTCGACTGTGGGAGGCACCCAGTCTTCATCCATACGGCCCCGGTACCAATCCCTTGACATGTCGAAAATCGTCTGGGCTGGGGCGACGTAACCCCGATCATGACCCGTCTCGACCAACCATTCCTCCAAACTCGCCTCCGACCGGAAGCCATGGATGTTTGCTCAGGTGAACCCGACGTCGTCCCAGAAGCTTCGAGCAGGCACGAGAAAGTGGACTACCCCAGCGGGTGACACCTCACCATCGGCCACCGTCCAGGTGACCTCACCCACCGCACCGGCCGCCTCCACCCGCCCATCGCCGAGCAGAGCCAGAATCGCCAGGGCATCCCAGGCACAATTGGCAAACCACGACCGGTCGCCCATCACGGAGCGATATTTGGTCTCCACACCCGAGAAGGGATGGGCCATCCAAATCTGAGTGGTATCCGGCACCAGGACAATGCGGTGCTCCGTCGCGAGTCTCCGGAGGGAAACTTCGACCTCGGGTGTGTCCCACCCACGAGACTCGGCGATGACCCTTTCATCCACAACGGAGGCACCACCCTTGAGCAGCCGATAGATCTGTGCTCTTACCTGCCGATCGAAGGGAGACATCCCGCCAATCTATGCCGGCGCCGGCCCCTGCTCGCTCCTTCGACGGTCAAGACCGGAAACGATGGCAGTTGCGATGAGCAGGATCAGCGCTATCAACCAGATCCACGAGGCCGAGATCAACTCAACCGCCATCGAATAGTCTGCCTGAATCTCGACTCCCAACACCTCGGGCCCGTCCATGTCCATGTGGCCGTAGAGGTCGCTGGCAAAGTTTGCCTGAACTCCCTGGCCTGTCTGGCGCAAACCACTGTCCGGCGGGGGACTGACCGGACCAACCGGCACAGCGACCAGGGTGGTCGTCGTCTCCTCGGCGATCGTGGTGGTCGAGGTCGAATCCGACCCTGTGGCGGCTCCCCGATCCGTCGATGGGGGGCTCGTCTGGGTGGTGGTTGTCTCTCGGGGCTCGGTAGTCGAGGTAGTCGAACTGCTGGAGGACGTGGTCGGTTTGGGCTTTGTAGTCGTCGTGGTGGCCGGCGC
>JBAVIK010000321.1:0-2985 GCA_049686815.1 Acidimicrobiia bacterium
GTTCTGGTCGGTCTGCGCAGCGCCGAAGGCGCCGGAAAGGTCGACAGCCAAAGCTGCTGAAGCGGTGAGAAAGAAGATGACAACCGCCACCCAGATCATGGAGATACCCCCATCGCCCGCAGCTTGCGCGGAGACGGACGTTGATTGACAGCGAGACGGCAACAGGTAGTCCTCGTTCGGGGGATCGTTCTCCAGTCATATCGGCAGGAAAAGCCAATGACTCAATGGGTCTTTCGGCCCGTCAATGGACTGCTCAGCCCGGATGAATTCGCTACATGTGAGCGATGATCGCATCTCCGAATTCCGAGGTCTTGACCTTGGTGGCGCCATCCATGAGACGCTCGAAGTCATAGGTGACCGTCTTCGCCGAAATCGCGCCTTCCAGTCCCTTGATGATCAAGTCGGCTGCGTCGTCCCATCCCATGTAATGGAACATCATCTCTCCCGACAAGATCACCGACCCGGGGTTGACCCTGTCCTGGTTGGCATATTTGGGGGCTGTTCCGTGAGTTGCCTCAAAGACCGCGACACCGGTGTCATAGTTGATGTTTCCGCCCGGGGCGATGCCGATACCGCCGACCTGGGCTGCAAGCGCGTCGGAGATGTAGTCACCGTTGAGGTTTGTGGTAGCTATCACGTCGTAGTTGCGAGGCCGGGTCAGCACTTGCTGGAGCATCGCATCTGCGATCACATCTTGAACCAGCAACCTCTCACCGGGGTTCCCGCCACTTTCCTCCCACGAAACAGCCACATCGGAGAACTCCTCTTTGACCAACTCATAGCCCCAGTTGCGGAATGCACCTTCGGTGAATTTCATGATGTTGCCCTTGTGCACCAGGGTTACGGAAGGACGATCGTTGGCCAATGCGTACTTGATCGCAGCCCGGATCAAACGTTTCGAACCCGTCACCGAGATCGGCTTGAGACCCAGCCCAGAATCCTCCCGCACATCCCAACCGAACTCTTCACGCACGAACGCCAGCAGTTTCGCCGCTTCGGCGCTCCCCTCTTCGACCTCCATCCCGGCGTAGACGTCCTCGGTGTTCTCCCTGAAGATCACCATGTCGACCGCGCCAGGGTCCTTCACCGGTGAGGGCACACCCTCGAACCACCGAACCGGTCTGACACAGGCGTAGAGGTCGAGGATCTGGCGAATCGCAACGTTCAGAGAACGTATGCCACCGCCGACCGGTGTGGTCAGTGGGCCCTTTATGCCCACCAGATACTCGCCAAATGCGGCAACTGTCTCGTCAGGAAGCCAGCTGCCGGTGGCGTTGAAGGCCTTCTCACCTGCAAGGACTTCGAGCCAAGCAATCTTCCGCTCCCCGCGATAGGCCCTCTCGACTGCTGCGTCGAAGACACGAACCGAAGCCGCCCAGATGTCGGGACCGATTCCATCACCTTCGATGAAGGGAATGATGGGGTCGTCGGCAACTACTAATCCGTCGGGTCCCATCGTTATCGGTGTGCCCATTGAAAATACTCCTGACGAGGCTGTGCGGAGTGATGCAGGTTAGCGAGTGCCGGCGTCAGTGATTCTGGCCATTGAGCTGCTCTCATTTACCTCACCTTTCGCGACTACGGGGCAGGATGACCGCCGTGAGCAGAAGAACCTGGATAGTCGTCGCAGTTCTCATAGCCGTGCCTGTCATCGCGGTCGGGTGGTGGCTCGGATCACCGTTGTTTCTCGACACCGAGGTCAACGAAGAGTTTCCAATGTCGGCCGGAGCGGAAGTTCCGGACGACATGACGCAGGAAGAAGTTGAGATCGAGATGGAGAAAGCTGCTGAGCAGCCGGCAACGGCTGTGGAAGACTCGATGCCCGACGACGGCGGGCCAACCGCCACCTCCAGGGGGGAGTTCGAAGACTTCGACGACTTCCACATGGGAAGCGGTACGGCAACGATCTACGAGCTCGAGGACGGAAGCCATGTCTTGCGACTCGAGGACTTCGAGGTCACCAATGGCCCTGACCTGCACGTACTGCTGGCACCGGATTCGAATCCGGCCGATCGCGATGGGGTGACTGGCTATGTCGACCTCGGTTCCCTAAAAGGAAACATCGGGGACCAGAACTATGAGATTCCCGGGGAGGTGGACGTGGGCCTTTATGGCAGTGTGGTCATCTACTGCCAGCCATTTCACGTGATCTTCAGCGTGGCCTCCCTGAGCTGAGCGGACCCACTGCTCGCCGTCGTCATTGACCGCAGAAATCTGTCATTGTTGTACAGGTCTAGGACATTGAGAAGCAATGGCACCATCCTCCGGCGAGGCCAACCGCGAGACCTTCGAAGGGCTCTACAACCAGCATCGCCTTCAGATCCTGGCGTACTGCAATCGCCGTCTAGATCAGACGCTGGCCCCCGATGCATGCTCCGAGGTATTTCTCGTCGCTTGGCGACGATACGAAGAGATCCCTGACCCACCTGAGAGTCTCTTCTATCTGTATGGGATAGCCGCCAAGGTTGTGGCCAACCAACGTCGAAGCATGCGGCGCAAAGTGAGGTTGGACGCCAAGTTGCGAAACATTGGCGTCGCACCATCGGACGACCCGTCCGCGATGCTGATACGAAGTGAGCAGGACAGGTGGGTGGAGCGAGCTGTCGCCAAACTCAACCCGACTGACCGGGAAATCGTGATGCTCTATGCGTGGGAGGAGCTATCACGTGAGGAGATTTCCAAGGTGATGGGGATGAGTAGATCGGCGATCGATCAGAGAATCCACCGGGCCTATCGACGGCTAGCTCGGAGATTGGCACCGGCAGTGCCTCAACTGGCACATGATCCTCTCACCCATGGAGGCAACAGATGACAATCGAGCAGGTAGATCGTTTGGTGCGAGGCGCCAACCCGGTCCCAGACCCGGAGGCCCTGGCCGCGATTGATTTCGCAACCCTCCTCGTCACTCTGGAAAAGGACGAAGTCGCAGTCGGAGGCGTGAAAGTCGATGCACCGATTAGACGACCCGGAAAGGCACGCCACATC
>JBAVIK010000322.1:0-3807 GCA_049686815.1 Acidimicrobiia bacterium
TTATCCAGACTCCCAGTGCGTTCGGCTGCAAGGTCTCAGCCACGACTCGAACCCATCCCTCCAGTAGGTCTTCGGTCTCGACGCGCTCACGCAATGAGTCCGCGAACTGCTCGACGACATGCTGGGCCTCGAACCGTGACCTGTTGAAGCGTCTGTCGACCCAAACCTGGACCCTCCTTCGCAACGGATTGAACAATCCAGCGACGATGAGAGTCGATCCCGCCACCAACAACTGAGAATCGGCCAATCCGAACCAGGTCGGAATGACGACTACACCAACTGAAAACACGGCTCCGAGGAACCCGACGACGATCGCATAGGTGACGGATCTCGATATGACCCGGTCAAGGTCGTAGAGCCGATATCGCATCACTGCGATACCGATCGCAATTGGAACCAGCGACACGGTGATTGCGATTGCGAAGTCGCTCCACTCGGGCCTCACCCAACTGACGATTCCCACGCCAATTGGGAAGGATGCCACCGCAGCAATGAGCCACTTGATCTGCTGACGCACCAGGTTGTCCCCACGCCAATACCGCACAAGAAGAGACACCGATCCAGGGATGATCAGAAAGGCACTGAGAATGAATGCATTGTCTGTAAACCCAGATCCGGGAGCCTGATTGAACAATCCACCTTCGGCCAGGTCTGTCAGGGTGTCCGCAGGTAAGCCCCAAACACTCAGCGCTCCGACCAGAGCCAGGACCAGAGCGATAGCAAGGAACGGCAGAAACCACTTCCGATGTCCACCGAAGCGACCGTCGGGAAACAGAACGAGAAGGGTTGCAATCGAGAGGTAGAAGAGTGGACCTGTCCAGGAGCCCAGCCAGGCAGCCAGATACTCGCCTGGCAGTGGTTCGATACGTCCCATAGAGAAAACGGCGAAGGCGGTGCCGAGGTCATAGATCAACCATGCCGAAGCACCAACTACAAGGACCGGCCCGATCAGATTCCGCGGAACCCGGATCGATAAGAACCCACCAACCACCAACAAGAGACTCGCCGGCACTCCAAAAGGAAGGGTCGCGTCTGGGAACAGGGAATTGGCGATGATCCAACCGCCAGTCAGAAATATCGTCCAGCCCGCGAGGAGCCAAGCCTTCATCGAGGATCTTCTTTGACCCAGACACCGACCCGGGCAGGCTCCATCGTCTTCAACACGACTCCGACCCACCCGTCGACCACACCTCCGAGGTCCACCTGATCCTTCAAGGATCCAGCAAACTCATCCATCACCTGCTGAACGTCATACTTGGAACGGTTGAAGCGACGGTCCACCCAATCCTGCACTCTTCTTCTGACGGGTGTGAACATTGCGGCCACCAGCAGGGTCGTCGTCGCTACCAGCAGCGGCGAGTCCTCGAGGTTCAGAAGGGTGGGAATCCATACAACACCGGCGGCAAACACCAGCCCAAAGAAGCCAATCACGATCGCGTAGGACACGGTCCTCGAAACGAAGCGATCGACGTCGTAGAGACGATATTTGAGCGCAGCCAACCCGATGGCGATAGGGCCACCCACCACCAGGACTATGCCTCCGACGTCGTTGGTGCGCCAGGAAAGTCCCAACCCGGTCAGTGAAAAGACAAGCAAGAATCCCCCCACCAGAAGGGCCAACACCAGCCATTTCAGTTGTTGACGGATCACCCCCGCCCCTTTCACGTACAGGACGACGAGCCGAACCACTCCAAGCACACCGATCACGAGCAGGATCAAGGTTGAAATCTCCCAAAGGCCATCGGGAACGGGACCCAATCGTTTGATGATCGGTTCCACAACCCAGATCGCTCCGACGAGCCAAAGGAGCCAGCCGGCCAGCCTCCAGGACCGTCCGTTTAGATGCCCGCTGGGAAATGTGGCGACGATGGCGACACCAACCGTGACCATTGTCAATGCCAGACCGTTTCCCAGCGCGTTGGTTTCAGGTGTTGTCGAGGCGAGAAGCCACAAGGCAAGCCCTCCGCTTGCTCCCGCGCCGAGACAGAGCCAACCCATTGGAAGCAGAGGCAGGCGTTGCGTCAAAACAAAGCCAACAACAGCGAACGCCAGGGCACCAAGGCCGACAGTCACAAACGCGAAAGCGGGGAATTCAGCCGTGAATGCATCCGCCGCCACGAAATAGGCCATCCCTGTGACGATCAGAGCCAAGACCAACAACCCGGCGACTGCTTTCATAGCCGACCCATGACCCGCATCGATATCTCAACCGGACCCATCGCCGCTCCCTCTGTTGTCTCGACCATCCTCCTACATGTCCGTTACGGAATCGATACGAGAAAGGATCTCATGGTCGGAGATCCGATTCCACGGGCTCAGACTTAGATCTGAAACACGACGTCGTCTACTGGATGGCCCCACTCAATTTGTCCGAGGGCACCTGAACGGTCTCTGCTTCGGCCTTGATTCGGGCCGCGCGATCGACCTCACGAGCCAAGAGAGTGGCGTGAATCGCATCACGCTGGTCTTCAGTCATCGACGGCATCCCGTAGGCCGCATGGACGAAATCGAGGGTGTCGCCCCGATAGTCATGACCGAACGACTTGTACTCCCCGGGAACTGTCACCATCGCGTTCATTGCGTCGGCGAGAATCTGGATGAATGTGATCGCTGGAACCCACTTCATCTGCGCCGGCACATTCCGACGGGGCTCACCATCGAGCCATCCCGGTTGCTTGACACCGTTGCGTAGCGACATCTGGGCGATCGGATCGTTGTCATGGTCGACGACCACCGCACGCAGCGATTTCTTGTGTTTGTCCTTGAGTACCGCATACTGATCGAAATGGTCGAAGGCAGCCACTGTCCCTTCGGGGGTGAGTGGATTGCGACCCTCCCGCATCCCCGATCTCGACCAGCGGGCAAGTCCGGGCAGCCCGAACCAGAGAGCGCTGTCGATTCCGTAGTGATCGAAACCCTCGATGCCTTGATGCATGATCACATCAGAGCTCGACCAGGCACCAAGACTCTCCCCAAAGACCAGGATCTTGGGGCGCTTGTCCTTCGGCAGGTTCCGGAGCCGTTGGTTGACACCCCACAACAGCTGGCGGAACTGAGCACGACCCAGCGACACGCCCTGGATCTCCAGGAAAGACGGTGCTTTCCCGTACTGAATGCAGGCGGTGGCGATATCACCCCGGGCCAAAATCTCTGCCGACTCGACCATTGTGTGATCGACCCAACCGGTTCCTGTTGGGGAGACAAGCAATAGATACTCTCTGTCAAAGGCACCAAGACGCTCCAATTCGTCGAGCATCAGCTCCGAACGACCCGTGGCGTAGATCGGCTCCGACTCAACCCCGATGTAGGCCCGTATTGGATGAGCGTTGGCTGGCTCCCCTAGCGTGGATTCGATGACGTCTGGCGGCACGACCTCGGTGACAAAGCGACGGCCTTGGAGACCAAGCTGGCCAAACGGTGAAATGCTGTTTGGCCCACCCGAAACGTATTCGTTGCTGGGAGGGGTCGAGAAGTTGGTCTCGACCTTGGCATTGTGCTTGGAGAGCCGCCCAACCACCGCGCCATAGGCAGCAATCGCTCCGGCACCCCACATTGCCGCGTTGATGGTGCGGCCGATGATGGCGTGACCGGGCGTGTCGCCGACATAGCTCGATATTGAATCCCGTGAGCTGGCGAAGCCTCGAGCAGCGAACCTGCCCAGAGTGGCAACTCCAACCCCGATTGCCAGGGAGGCGGCGAGGGTGGCGGGCTTGTCATCTTCGGTCCATCGCTGAATCACCCCGCGACGGGTTTCCAACTCTTTGGCCAGCCGGACTGCCACCAGAGCAAACCCTCCAATGCCTGTGA
>JBAVIK010000323.1:0-8008 GCA_049686815.1 Acidimicrobiia bacterium
ACTCGTGGGTGCGACAGGCTATTGCGGCTTGAGCACCACGAAGTTCTCGTCCTCGAAGACGGTCACCCAGCCACCCTCGCTCAATGAGGTCGCCACCATGTCGGTCTTTCGTAACAGCGCCTGTTGAATCCCGTCTCGCTCAAACACCGGCTCCCAGTCGATATCGCCGTCTCGTACTGCCACGAATTCAGCAAGCTTTTCCTTGTAGAGCTCGGCTCGATCGTCCAGATAGACCAGACGGTCCGGCCAATCCTGATAGATCAGATAGCCACCGGTCCGGTCGTCGTGAAACAACGGTGTGTCGTCGAGGCTGAGCCGGGCCTCTACTGGGAACCTTTCGGGGTCCAGGGTGGCATCTGCGGCCACAACAAAGGGGAGCACGGCTACAAACACCGAGAAGACGACGAACGCCCCTCGTGAGAATCGCCCCTCCCGGCCGAATCTCATGCCCCTGAGACTCATTGCGACAAGTGGGACAATTCCGAACCAGGCCGCGGGAACGGCCCGGGTCGAGGTGAGCCCGAGAGCGAGGAAAGGCGCCAAGACCCAAAGATGCCTCGGCTCGATGAGTCGCCGCGCCGCGCCGACGATGATCAATACGATCCCGATCACGAAAGGCAGGAACACGTACGAGATGAGCTCTGGCTTGCGCCACTCGGTCAGAAGGTCGAGAGCTTCGCTCGACTCGGAGAATTCGAGAAGAACACTCACCAAGCCGAGGCCATGGGCCGTGAGCAGCGTGACCAGACCGCTCATCAACAGGATTGGCCACTGCTTCCACTGCTTTTCGGCGAGCCACATCAGACCTATATAGGCCAGACCCAGCACAAAGCTGCCATGTGTTGACGCCCACAGCCAGAACAGAAAAGGCAAGGCCCAACGTGTGGCCGGTCGGTCCCAACTAACCAGGACCAAAGCAAAGAGGGCATAGGAGAACAGCACGGGTCGCGGGACCAGAAAGCTGATCAACAACGTCACAGAGAGCAGGGAGACCACTGCAGTGGCCCACACACTCCGTGAGCGCCGATAGGCCACCAAACCGATGCCGGCCATGGTGACCACACTCAGAGGCAGCATCATCCATGGGACAAAGCCCAGGTCAGAGTGCTGTTCTCCGAACCCGTACACCAGCTCCGCCAGCCAACTTTGAGTTCGCCAGGACACGCCCGCCATGGTGAACGAGAAAGGATCTTCGGTCAGGACTCTGGCGGTCTCCATCTGCAACGAGCCGGAACGGATGTGCCAGAGAAAGGAGTTGTCGCGAATCGGCGCAAACGCGTCAATCACCAAGGCAACCCACGAGACGACAAGCAGGAGGTGTGCTATCGAATATCGGGGCTTCGTCGACGGCGCCGCCGTCAGGGTCATACCTCGGAGAAAGCGTCTGCGATCTGGATCGCTGCCGGGCCCAGAAGGACAATGAAGAGCGATGGGAAGATACAGAAGACCAGAGGGAACACCAGCTTGACCGGTGCGGCGAAGGCCTTTTCCTGAGCCTTCTGACGTCTTTTGACACGCATCTCGTCGGCCTGGACACGAAGCACTCGGGCGATGGTGACACCGAACGCCTCAGCCTGAATCATCGCCAAGATGAACGACCTGAGCTCCTCGAGATCAGTACGTTCCATCAGGTGCCTCATTGCCTCTCGACGGCTGACACCGACTCGAGTCTCTTGAAGCATTCTGAAGAACTCCTCAGAGAGGGGTCCGGGGACGGTGGCGACGACCCGGGACAAAGCCGAGTCGAACCCCAGGCCGGCCTCGACCGATATGACGAGGAGGTCGAGGATGTCTGGAAGAGCGCGCAGCATCATTTGGCGGCGCTCGTCGATCTTCCGATTCAACCAAGCGTTGGGGCCAAAGAAGCCAAGAGCGATCGGCAATACGAACAAGGCAATTCTCTGCAACGCGTCTGAGCCGTAGTCGACGAGGAAGAAGGCTCCAACCAGACCCACCGCCGTCGTGAGAAGCTTGATGACGACAAATGCAGGGGCGTCGAGATTGCCGGGTCCACCGGCGAGGACCAACTGATGCTCGATCTTCTCCAGATAGCCGACCGGCGTGAACCGCCGCATGAAGTTGGAGATGCCGAGAACAATCGGGCCGACGGTTCGTTGTGCCAGAGGCTTGGCGAGTTGCTCGTCTCTGGCTGACTGAATCGCCTGATTGCGCCCGTATAGGGCGAGACGATCGGTCATCTCCTCCCTTGCCCGGGTCACGCCCATGCCGATCCAGACGATCACAAACGCAACCAGCAGGAATATGGCGATGACAGCGAGCAGCTGACCGTTGGATGATTCAAAGAGGCTCATATTTCAATATCCACAATCTTCTTCAGCCAGAAAATCCCGGCGGCCATCAGAAGGATGCCGACACCAATGGCCATACGGCCAAAGTTCGAATCAACCAGCGGTTGCAGGTAAGTGCGGTTGGTGGTCCAAAGGAACGCAAAGAGGATGAATGGCAACGACCCGAGAACGAACGCCGAGATCCGACCTTCAGCCGTCAGCGCTCTGATCTCACCCTTGAGCCGGTTTCTCGCCCTCATGGTGTCTGCCACGGTCTGAAGCACCTCTGCGAGGTTTCCACCGACTTCGCGCTGGATGTCGATGGCCATGACCGCCCATTCGAAGTCTTTGGACTGGGTGCGGTCCACAATGCCGTTCAGGGAATCGGTGACGGTGACGCCCAAACGGGCCTCGGCGATGGCTCGACCGAACTCGCGGGCTGTGGGGTTGGGTGCTTCGCCTGCTACGGCCTCCGTCGCCTGGAGCAGCGAGTAACCCGCACGCAGAGATGTAGACATCAACGTCAACGTATCCGGGAGCTGATTCTCGAACTTCCGCTTCTCACGAGAACCGGAGAACTGGATCAAGGCGACCATGAGCAGCAACAACCCACCGAAGGTGATCGCACCGAAGAGAGGGCTGTTGAATATTGCCATGAACACCCCACCGACGGCTGCCAGACCAATCATCGCCAGGATGGCTTCTCCAGATGTCATCGGGATATTGGCCTGTTCCAGGGCTGAGTTGACACCGGAGAGCAAGCCACGTCTCTTGACTTCCTCCTCAGCAGCTTCGGAGAACCGATTCAGAATCGGAATACGCTCCAAGAATGGTCTCTTCTCCTCTGCCGTTGGCTTGCCTTTGCGCCCATAGGCGGCGAGACGCTTGGAGAAACGACCCGGGTCGTCCTCATCCTCACGGCCGAACAGAATGATCAGGAAAAGGAACAGAGTCAGCCCGAGCCCAACCGACCCGATGAGAATCAGGGTCGACGAGTCGAGCGGTGCTCCACTCTCGACCACGACGGTCGTGATGGGAGCAAGGGTGGTCGTGGTCGTCTGACCGGCGGTTGTCGTTGTGGCAAAGCCAGACACCGCAAACGTCGTAGAAGCGCTCAGACTCTGGTAGCTGACCGCGAATTCGACGTCACCCGGTGTGGCGATAGGCGACACGAACCGAGCAACCAGCGTGTTGTTGATCTCACGGCTGATCTCGTTGTACAGAGTTGAGAGTTGCTCCGGATCGGGAGTCGACAGGAATAGACCATTGCCGGCTGCAGCTACCGCAGCGACCGGATCGGGATTGAAATCAGGTGATTCGAGGGCAACACCAAACACACGCACATCGCTCGCCGAGACCGACGCGACTGCGTCCTCGAGCGTGGCCACGGAGGCAGTGTCATCGCCGTCCGTGAGAATGATCATGTTTGGAAGAAGGTTGTTCGACGAAGGGTCTGCGTACATCTGCACACCCTTGATGACCGCATCGTTGAAAGCGGTTTCGCCGGCGGCCTCAATGGTGTCGATCAAACCAAGAAGAACCTGTGTGTTCGAAGTGAAGCCGGACAACACTTGGACCTCATCGGCGAAGGTGAGAATCGCAATCCGGTCCTCGGGTCTCGCCTGGGAGATGAAGTCTTTTGCAGCGGTCTGTGAGGCGAGAAGCGGGGCCCCCGCCATCGAGCCCGATGCATCGATTGCCAACACGACGCCGACTGGCACCGATGATTCGCCCAGCGCGGTCACTTCGAGATTGTCGACAGACTCCCCGTTGGCGGTTACTTCCAAAGCCGCTGGGTCGGGTGCGTCTGTCAGATTTCGAAATTCGACGACCATCGACGTTTGCCCGCCTTCTGGATAGCGGGACCCGTTGATATCGACGATCTCGATCTCCGGGCTGGACGTCTGTGCCAGCACCGGGAGAGCCCCCAGTACGAGGGCAACGAGAACGATAAGGGTTCGTCTCAAACTCTATCTCCGTGCAAAGGGCTCGGGGTCGAACAGGTCGGCCGGGAGTCTGATGCCCTGATTCTCCAACTCCTCTGAGAATGTCGGTCGAATACCGGTCGCCTTGAGACGGCCTTTGTAGACACCCTCATCGTCGACACCCATGCCGAAGTCGAACAGGAAGAGGTCCTGAAGGGTGATGATCTCACCTTCCATTCCTTCCACCTCTGTGACGTGGGTGATACGACGTGTCCCGTCCTTGAGTCGGGATACGTGAACGATCAAGTCAACCGCCGACGACACCTGTTCCCGGATGGCTCGGATGGGCAGGTCGAACCCGGCCATCAGCACCATCGTCTCGATACGAGACAATGTGTCTCTCGGGCTGTTGGAGTGAACCGTGGTCAGTGAGCCGTCATGACCGGTGTTCATCGCCTGGAGCATGTCGAGTGCCGCGGCATCTCGAACCTCTCCCACCACGATGCGATCAGGTCGCATACGCAACGTGTTCTTGACCAGGTCGCGGATCGTGACCGAGCCCTGACCTTCGATGTTTGCCGGCCTGGCTTCCAAGGTGAGCACATGCTCCTGGTGAAGCTGAAGCTCGGCAGCGTCTTCCACGGTGACGATGCGCTCGTCTCCGGGGATGTACGCCGACACGACGTTGAGGGTCGTCGTTTTACCGGAACCGGTACCACCGGAGATGAGAATGTTGAGACGACCCCGGACACAGGCCCGGAGAAAGTCAGCGACCCTCTGAGTGAGCGTCCCAAAGCTGATCAAGTCGGCTTCCTGGTATGGATCAACCGAAAACTTTCGAATGGTGAGGAATGGACCACCAATTGCAAGCGGGGCAATGATCGCGTTGACACGAGAGCCGTCAGGAAGACGGGCATCGACCATTGGAGTCGCTTCGTCGACTCGACGACCGATTTGGCCGACGATTTTGTCGATGATTCGCCTCAGATGGACCTCGTCCACGAACCGAACGTCCGACTTGATGATGCGGCCCGACTTCTCGAAATAGATGTCATATGGGCCGTTGGCCATGACTTCGGTGATCTCCGGGTCGTTGAGGAGCGGGTCAATAGGCCCGTACCCCAATACATCGGAGGCAATCTCGTTGAGCAGTGCCCGACGATCAGCCGATGTCAGCGGTAGACCTTGTTCCTGGTCTACTGCCCATTCGAGCATCTCGAGAACACGAAGACGCAACTCAGCGTCTGACATACCCCGGTCATACAGTGTCGGACCAAGCTCCTCGACGACCTTGAAATGAAGTCGTCCGCGGAGCTCACCGAGAGCGTCCGAACGATTCGACGTGATGTCGGTCGTGTCGGTTTGTCTTGCTGCTGCAACTCTTTCAGATAACGACGGCAATGCCTTCCCCTTCCCTACTTACGACCGAAAAGACCTGGTTTGGTGGATGCCTCCGGGATCTTGCCCGCGATGAGCGCGGCCACAGACTCGAAGCCTTTGGCCACCCTCGACTTTGGATCGGTCTCCACCACCGGGCGCCCCTCATTGACCGACGCGGCGACCATCGCATCCGAAGGGATGGCTGCCGAGATCTCCATCTTCAGCGCGCCCTCGATCTCTTTGTTGTCGAGACGCGCCTTGGAATTGCTCCTGTTCATGACCAGTTGAACATTCGCGGTGCTGAACTTGAGCAACCGCAATGTCTCGAGTGCGAGCTTTGCGTTCTTGACGCTCGGAAGATCCATATCCACCAGCATGAGAATGTCATCGGATTTCTCGATGAGCGACAGGATCAGCTCATCGAGCATCGATGCCGTGTCAACAACCACGTAGTCGTAGTTGTCACGCAGGACGTCGAGCATCTGCATCAGGCCAGCAGTCGTTATGTCGTCCGCAAAGGCCGGCTCCAACGGAGCAGCCAGAACCTTCAACCCACTTGGATGCTCTGTCAGCAGGGAGTCGAGCAACTCACCATCGAGGTGATGCAACTCATGTGCCGCATTGACCATCGTGAAGCGCGGCTCTAGCTGCAGCACCAGGCAAACATCTCCGAATTGGAGGTCTGCATCGACGAGACACACCTTGGCATCCGGTATCCGGTTCAATAGCAGCGCCAGGTTGGTGGCCAACACGGTCTTGCCGCTGCCACCCTTGGCCGAGCTGATCGTGATGATCCGACCCCTCTCCGACCGAGTCGACCCTGTCTCCCTGGGGGGAGTTGTGACTGCCGTCTCTCGCTTCAAGATGTCATGAGCGAACTGCTCGATGGCCGCTTCGATCTTCGATTCATCGAGGGGAGCCTCGAGCACGTCAGAGACTCCGGCTCTCATACCCTTACGGAGCAGATCTGACGTCACCTCCTCAGCCACCAACATCAGCACCAGTGCAGGATCCTGGTTGTGCAGGGTCCTGATCTGGTCCATGGCGTCGTCGTCTTTGTAAGACGGGCCGAGAAGGACCATGCGAACATCACCGGACTCGATGGTCTGACTCGCTTCTTCGATACTGCGAGCCACCGGAAGACGACCCTCGAACAGCTCTTTCGCTGTTGAGACGAAGTCGTCATCCTGGTCAACAACCAGGAGATTGTGCTCAGCCATCGACATTCGATTGTCTCCTTAGTTGCCCTGGTTCAGAGCGCCGAAGATCTCGTCGACTAGGTCGCCACCGAACAGGTTGTCAATGACAACACCGTCGGTCTCGACTTCGACGAAGTCCGTCGGGACCAGAGTAAGCCAAATCGAGCCATTCTCGAAGGCGTAGACGATACGCTCGGCCTGGTCTGGTGTGACCTCGAGGGTGAACACGGTTGAGTTGCCCGTGTCCTCTGGAGTCGCCTCACCGGGGACGGTTGTTCCGGTGGTGCCGGCGTCAACGGTCGGAGGAGCCTCTTCGTCAGGTCGGACATCACGCCCAGTGGCGAGAACCGGAATCCCCTGAAGGACGTATCTGGTGTATGTGATGACAATGGTCTCGGTTTGACCGGCGGTTGTGGTTCCACCTTCGCCACCCTCAGTCCCAGGATCGGGGAGTGTCACACCTTCGAAGTCAACAGGGATCTGATCGAACTCGATGTCGAGAGTGATGATCATGTTGATGCGATCACCGGCTTCGACGAACCCGTTGATTCCCTGGACGTTGGAAGTGCTGATCGTGATGGCCTGCTTGCCCGACGGAATCTGCTCTGAAAGCGGAATCACGTCAACGCTGACCTCGACCCACTGGGCAGCGGTGAGGACCGAGCCGGCAGATATGGGACCGGCTGCAACCCTGCCATTCAAGGCAGTCCGCAGTTTCTCCTCTGAGTCGATCGCATCTGCAGGGACATCTTCCTTCTGGTCGGTGTCCTTCTTGATCGTGCAGTTGGCGACGTCAGTCAACAGAAGATCTTCGTCCTGACAGCGGGCGTCCGAGTCATAGCTGGAAACGAGGATGTCGCCTTCGGCGCCCTCTGCAATCCCGTTATTCCCCGCCACAAAGACGGTTACGATTTCTTGTCCTTCTTTTGCTTCCTTCTCCACATTCTGAAGAAAGTTCCACACCGCCCACGCGGCGAGACCGGCCAATATCAAGGCCACTAGAAGAACGATGGCTCTCCTACCCATTGAGTCCCCTTCGGTTGTCCCCTCGGTTCCTCACCACCGTCTTGGCGGTGACTGCCTGAGGGCATAGTACCGGCGAGACGTGGCTCGCCTGGCGTTTAAAGTCCACTATCACAGAGTGATTTGTCGGCTTATTGCCCTCAGTCTTGAGGTTTTCTGGGATAAATCTATGGGGACAGCGGCCCATAGGCAA
>JBAVIK010000324.1:0-9156 GCA_049686815.1 Acidimicrobiia bacterium
ACGCTGAGCTATGCCCATCTCGAAGCACCCCACGTGCCATGGGTGACCAATCCCTCCGGAACTCATTACTCCCGTCCTGAGGATTACACCGAGGTCGAGGGGGTTGAGGGGCAAGGATTCTGGGTTCTCGAACCAGAGCCGGTGTTACTCGGCTACCAACGTCATCTGTATCAACTCGGCTTTGTCGACCGGATGATCGGTCGCATTCTCGATCAGTTGGACGAGACAGGCCAGTGGGATGACACGATGATCGTCGTGCTCGCCGACCATGGTGCTTCTTTTGTTCCCGGCCAGCATCGTCGGTGGCCCTATGACGACAACCGGGACGACCTCTATCGAATCCCTCTCTTCGTCAAGTACCCGAATCAAACCGGCGGTCGGGTCGTCGACGATCCGGCATTTGGAATCGATGTTCTCCCAACGATCGTCGACGCGCTGGGTGTCGAGACCGACTGGGAGTTCGATGGGATCTCTTTACTGGACGCGGAGGGAAACGACAGACCACATCAGCCCATCTTCTGGTGTTGCAACGGTGACGGGGTGAGCACCGATCTCGACATCCTGTTTGACCAGGTGGAGAGAAACCACACCTGGATACCCGATCAGACGTCGTGGACAGGGATCGCCGGTGTCGGGCCAAACGCTGATCTGGTGGGGAAGACGGTAGACGAGCTCGATGTGACCGAGGTTGATGATTTCGTTTGGTCATTGGACAAGGGGTCCGACCTCGTTGAGACCGATATCAACTCTGGGATGGTGCAGACACTCCTAACCGGGAGAATCGAGCTTCCGGCCGACTCGGGCGACGACATCATTGTCATCTTGAACGGCAGGGTCGCCGGTGTCGGCTATGTCCAACGCGATGGTCCGGGCTCGGGCTCGCTACGGGCGTTGGTGGCCGAAGAGATGATCCTCGACGGACACAACGACATCGAGATCCTGCTGGCCGGCGGGGTAGCTCGGAATTGGCTGTCGGGCACGAGCGACCTGCTCACTCTGGAGTACGCCACGGCAGACGGCCGGGTCCTCGACGTTCGAGCGGAAGGGTCGAGGCGAATTCAAATCGACCCGGCGACGATGACCGCCGACGGATGGACGATCGAAGGCTGGGCCGCCGACATCACGAGGAAGGAGACCCCCCATACGGTCTACCTCTTTGTCGGTGATCGCCTGATCGGTTCGGGCCCACCCAATGTCGAGAATGCGGACGTCGTCAGATGGTTCTCATCCGATGATCTTCTCGAGTCAGGCTTTCGATTCGACGTCTCGCGTAGCGAGATTCCGGTGGACGTCGAACGGCTGACCGTCATTGCGGAGTTCGACGCGTACGCCGTATCAGATCAGCTCAGTTTGACCCGCTAGCGAGGCACCAGATTGAGCAGGACGCGCGTGCCTCCCTCGAGTCGATGCTCATCGCTGATCTCGAAGATTGGAGTGAGAAGCTCTCGAAATTCACTTTCGGTCCTTCCCGGGTGAAGCTCCTCGTCACGCTTGTTCGCGGTGAGTTTCGCAATCATCTCGTCCTCTGGCGTGACGAATTCGAGAGCTATCGGGCACCCGAAACTGTGTAGCCATCTGAGCACGGTGGCAGGCGGGACGCTTGACGTGTAGATCAGGTGATGGATGACTCCGTAGGCGACGATCAGATCCGGGTTGGCGCGTCGGCGAAACGGGCTACGTTCCTTTCCGTCCCAACCCTGACCCGGTGACAGATTGGTGACATCGCTCACGACGATCGCGATCGCGTTTCCCCGGCTTCTCTTGTACAGGTCGTCCAGGACCGGCTCGAATCCGTCTAGGGCGATGGTCAGGGAGCCACGATCTGCGGCGATCTTGGAGAAATAGCCGTCGTTTGCGCCAAGATCGAGAACACGGCCAGGTGTCGCCGCGTCGAGGCACTGTTCGAGGAACTTGCCTTTGGCCTCCCGGTCCCTTCCAACGTGGTCACATGACCCATAGTCCGACCATCCCTCGACGCCGTGGTCCCATTCGAGCGACTCGACGAGCGCTCGAAGCTTTCGCACGTTTGCCAGGATCAGGTCTGCGCTGAAACCTGCCTGCTTCAGATCGTCCCGCACCGGTGCCCCGGACATCCGCTCCTCCATCTTCGCTTGAAGGGAGACATGCATCAGTGAAGCCGGCTTGATCCTCTTGCCGCCTGGCAGGAGTTGTTTCATCTGGGCGGCGGTCGGGCCTTCCATGTCGCCTCTCAGCCACGGTTGGAAAGGAAGGTCTGACCACGCCCTCATCATCAGCGGGAAAAGGAATTGTCTGGTGAATTGCCGGTAACCGATCCAGGGCTCACCCGGCTTGTATGCCTCGAACGATCCGACGTCAATGAAGATCGGACGGCCCTCCACGAACTGGATATTGAAAGGTGTGGCGTCCTTGATGGTTATCCCAGAGCCGAGCGCGTCGGCGAGGAGGTCGAGTTGCAGAATGGCCGCATCCTTCAACATCGAGAACGTCCACTCGTAGGGGTAGGAGATCAGAGGGAGCAGTGGGTGCTCAACGGCGCCGGCACAACCGTCCGGCGCGTCGGGGACGGTGGTGGTCTCGATGATGCGACCATCGGCTACTCCGTCTTTGAAGAATTGGGTTGTCTCGAGCTGCTGCCACGCGGCGAGACCGCGATCGTCGAGGAGACGGAGGACCCGGTCACCTGAGTAGACGATATGAGATGCTGGATCCCGGAACGACCCCGGATCGGCCGAGATCACGAACTCAGGGCTCTGTGGTCAGTGCGGTATCGCCAGTCTCGGATGGAGCATCTTCGACCGGGATCGGCCGACCGCTGATCTTGGCTCTCCAGGCCTTCCAGGCGACGGCGATACCGGCCGCGCCGCCCAGGATCGCCTGAAGGATCAGGCTTCCCGACCCCGCATCAAGATAAGCAAAAAACATCAAGTCCTCCTCAAAGGCGCTCAGCCTTGGACCGCCGAAGTGGTCATGTTCGTACAAGTCGCTCGTTCTGCCAACCTTTGGCGTCCTCAGGCTCGATAGATGACCGCGCCTTCCCGGGTGGTCTCCCTGATCCGGCCGGAGATCCGGAGATGCTCGAGGTGGGAGATCGTCTCGAGAAATGCCAGCCTCGATTGGAGGGCGTCGAGGTTTGGTCGAAATGACTTCGTCATCACAGCCCACGCTGTCGTCTCGGCCTCGCGGACCAGCTCTGCCATGTCGAGGAGTCGACGATCGTGGTGTAGGAGAATCTGACGGGCCCGTTCGTCGCCGCGATCGATCAATGTGCCGTGTGCGGGATACGTGAGGCCCACATTGAGCCCGATGAGCTTTTGCAGAGAACGCATGTAGTCACCCAGCGGGTCTTCCATCCAGACGTCGTACATGATCACTGGCGAGATCCTGGGCAGGATGTGATCGCCGGAGAAGAGGATCCCGGATCGACTGTCACGGGCGCAAATATGGGCCGGCTCATGACCGGGCGTATGGACGATCTCAAGAGACCTCGAGTCTCCCAGATCGATCAGATCGCCGTCTTTCACCGTGTGATCCGGTGCTTCGATCAACGGCATGTAGTCGGGCCGAACGGTGACCGTCGTTTCCTCGATCTTCGAGTCGGGCACTCCGTGAGTCGTGGCCAGCTGTCGGAGGCGGGAGTTGTATCCAGGTGTGTCGTTGTATACGTCAACCAACTTTGCCGCGCGCTCATGCATCACGAAGCGGCAGCCCCACTCGCGGACGAGACGAGCCGACATACCAACGTGATCCAGGTGGAGATGAGAGACGAGCAGGGTGTGAACAGCTGACTCTTCGAGACCGAGCCGGTTGAATCCGTCCTTCAGGGCCTCTCGCCCTGGCTCCCAGTCGGTTCCACAGTCGATTAGCAACAATCCACCGTTGGATTCGATGGCGTAGGTGTTGACCCAGGCGGGTGACTTGAACGGCAGGGGAGCGGGAATGAGATGGATCCCGTTGCCCAATGACGCCGGTGGGGGGATGCTCACAGGACCGTCACCAACATCGTGATCATGTCGGACAACCTCATGGATCGCGCTCTCTAGCCGTGCTCGACGGAGTCTTTGATTCCAAAGGTGATGTCGAGTGTGACGGTGAAGAAAGTCGGCGCACCCGAGTCGTCGACCTCACCACCGACTTTGACGATGGTGAACTCCTTGATGTCTGAGATGGTCGTTGTGGCGCGGGCCAGGACAGTTCTGACGGCATCTTCGATAGAGCCGCCGGCCTTCCCGGACAGGCGAATCGTCTTGGTTATCGATGACATTGGCTCCTCCTCCACCTCAAGTTAGCTCGACCGTGTTTCCGTGGTTGGTGCGGGTAGTTTGTGCCAAGGAAAGTGGTGAGAGGAACCCATGTCAGGTGACAAATACCTGCCAGGTCTCGAGGGAGATCCAACCGGAGCGATTGTCGAGAACTGGTCGGATGCCGATTGGGCCACCTGGCTTCAGGACAACGTCGAGTCATCGGAGCGGTTCTCTGCTCTCGTGGACGGGAACGAAGTCGGGTTCGCCCAGAACCAACTTGGGCTCCCCGACTCCGAGGCTACGAAATGGGGGCGAGCTTTTTCCCATAAGGACATCATGGATCCGTCTGACGGCATCGCCGAAGTCTTCACAGGATTGCACCCCAATGACGCATCCCAGCGGCTCCGAAGGCTGGGGCCCGAGGCACGGGCGGAATTCTTCGTCATGTGGTATCGGATCGAACACGGTATTTCCGTTGGAGGTGGCGCGGATGTGGTGGCTCCTAAACCGCCAAAGTCGAAATGGAAGACTGTGGTCATCACGGGGGTGGCAGTTGTAGTAGTGGGTGCGGTCGGTCTGGCGGTGGTGTCGAGCGGATCGGGGGACGAACCTGGCCAAGGGAACGACGCGACGCAAACCGAGGATCCGGAGCAGGATGAAGAATCGGTGGAAGACGACGGTTCAGGCGAGAGCGAGGAGCCGGTCGAGGGTGAAGAGCCGGTTGCCAGCGATGAATCGGGTGTCACCGAGTGGACGGTGACCGATCCCATTGGGGACATGGTGGCATCGTTCGATGACATGGACCCTCTGGAGAATCCGGACCCTGCCGGTGACATAGAGGTCATGGATGTCGAGAATCAGGGTGCCGACACAACGGTGACAGTTCGATTTAGTGGCGCAGCCAAAGACATGTCGATCAACTCGGGGCAGTCGATCAACGCCGGCGTACTCGTGGTGTTTCCTGACGGCCGTATGATCGACATCATTTGGGATTCGGGGGGTTGCAAGATCTCTGACTCGTCTGACGTCGGCGATGGCATCGAGTGTCGCTGGCTGGACGATCGAGATCTCGAGCTGAGAGTCAAGGGCTGGAAGCCCATACCGGGCACCAGCGTCACGTTCGTCACCTATCAGAGTGCGGGCATCGGCGAGGGAGTGTCGTCTGACATGGTTGAGCTTCAGACCGACTGAGCTCCATATTGTCATCGAACGTATGTTCGATAGAGTGGGTGGGTGCCCCGATACGCCGAGCTTCATTGTCACACCAACTTCTCGTTTCTCGACGGCGCTTCCCACCCTGAAGACCTGGTGCAACGCGCACTCGAATTTGGCTATGAGGCGCTCGCGATAACCGATCACAACGGCTTCTATGGCACCTCCCGACTCTGGCAGGCGGCCAAGGCCACCGGTTTGCCTGTCATATACGGTGTCGAGGTCGGGTTTGAAGTCAACCCTGGCGGTGCAGCCGATCCGGTCACGAAAGCAGAGGAGTGGGATCGATTGCGCTATGCCCGGGTCAAAGGCGGACAGGGTCGTCTGCGTCGAGGACGCTCCGTACGTTCCCACGGTGTCAAACCCGTCGATCTCCCCGAGTCTGACCATCTCGTCCTGCTCGCCGGCTCGCCGGACGGCTATAGGACCCTCTCTCACATGATCACCAAAGCTCAGATGCGTGGTGAGAAAGATCACCCCAGCTACACCTGGGATGACCTGGCGATTGCCGCGACCAGTCGCGACATCCACGCTTTGACCGGATGTCATTCCGGGGCGGTCCCCAAGGCTGCGTCAACGGGTTCACTGACAACCACCATTCGCGAGGCATCCAGACTCAAAGAGTTGTTCGGACCACGGCTCCACATGGAGATGTGGCATCACGGAATGCCCGAAGATGACCAGCGAAACGTCTTGATGTGGGAAGTCGCCCAAAAGCTCGGGCTTTCTGCTGTAGCCACCAATCAGGTTCATTATCACGACCGCCGGGACGCCTATCTGTCAGAGGTGTTGGCTGCGATCGGCGGTCGTCGGACCCTGGTCGAGGCCGATGGATTCAGACCCGCTTCGGATGAGCGCTATTTGAAACATCCCGAAGAGATGGCCAATCGTTTTGCCAGATACCCCGGTGTGGTGGCGAGGGCAGCCGAGTTGGGACGTCGTCTCGCTTTCGATCTCGGCCTGGTTGCTCCCCAACTCCCTGACTTTCCCATGCCAGGGCACTTCCAGGATGAGATGGAGTTTCTTCGTCATCTCACCTGGGATGGGGCACGTGAGGTCTACCCCGGCTCGGACGATGGGATCAGCCCCACCGCCCGGCGTCGTCTCCAACATGAGTTGGATATCATCGAAAAGCTCGGCTTTCCCGGATACTTCTTGGTGGTCAAGGACCTTGTCGATTTTGCCCGTGAACAAGACATCTACTGCCAGATAAGGGGGTCGGGTGCCGACTCAGCGGTTTGCCGCTGCATCGGATTGACCAGGGTCGACCCGATCAGGCTTCATCTCCCATTCGAACGTTTCCTCTCCGAAGAGAGAGGCAAGCCACCTGATATCGATGTCGACTTCGAGGCCGACCGGCGCGAAGAGGTCATCCAGTATTGCTACCGGCGCTACGGGCGTGAGCGGGCCGCCATGGTGGCCAATGTCATCACTTACCGAGCCCGATCAGTGCTCCGGGATGTCGCCAAGACCTTTGGCTTCACTCAGGCTCAGGTCGATGGTCTTTCGAAATATGTCGACACCAGGGACCCCGCCCAATTGCGCAGCATGGACGCCCCTCTGCCGGAGGGTATGACGGCCGAGATGATCTACGACATTTGCTGGCGTCTCGACGGTTATCCGAGACATCTCGGTATCCATTCCGGTGGAATGGTGATTGCTGATCGTCCGCTGTGGCAGGTCGTCCCACTCGAATGGGGTCGTATGGAGGGACGAACCGTCATCCAGTGGGACAAGGACGATTCGGCAGCCGTTGGGATCGTCAAATTCGATCTGTTGGGTCTGGGCATGCTCAATGCACTTCATCTTGCTACCGACATGATCGAAGACACCCATGGTGTGGATATCGATCTGTCACGTATCCCACAAGAGCCCGCCATCTATGAGTCGATGACCCGGGCAGACACGGTTGGGTTGTTCCAGATCGAATCACGCGCCCAGATGGCAACTTTGCCCAAGATGAAGCCAAAGACCTTCTACGACCTTGCCGTCGAAGTGGCGCTGATTCGTCCCGGCCCGATCCAGGGCCAGTCGGTTCACCCATACCTGAGACGTCGAAACGGCGAAGAGCAGGTGAGGTACCCCCATCCTTCGACCGAGCCGGTACTGAGAAAGACACTGGGTGTTCCAATTTTCCAAGAACAGTTGATGGAGTTGGCGCGGATATGTGCCGGGTTCGACGGGTCACAGGCCGATCGTCTCAGACAGGCCATGACCCACAAGAGATCCGACGAGGCAATGGGCCGTCTCAGGGATGAGGTCTATGCCGGGATGGCCTCAAATCAGATCGTCGGCCCAGCAGCAGATGAGATCTGGGAGAAGTTGCAGGGTTTCGCCAGTTTCGGATTTCCCGAGAGCCACTCGGTGAGCTTTGCCTACATCGTGTACATGTCTGCCTGGTTGCGCTTTCACTATCCGGCCGAGTATCTGGCCGGGCTGCTCAACGCCCAGCCGATGGGCTTCTACAGCCCGAACTCGTTGTCACAGGACGCACAGAGACATGGGGTGGTGGTCCTGTCCCCGGACATCAACATCTCGTGGCATGACTGCGCAGTCGAGCCCACAGACGCCGATCCCGAGGACATCGTCTCATATCTCGGTCAGACGTGGCGCCGTGGCAGGGGCCATGTGGACGACCCGGTCCGACCTGCTGTGGCTGTTCGGATGGGTCTGCGTTATGTGCGCAATCTCGGGGAGAGGGAGATCACCCGGATCGAGGCCGCCCGAATATTGGGTGGCGAGTTCAGCTCGCCAGAGGATCTCGCCTTTCGGACAGGTCTCGACGTCGACTCTCTCGAGGGTCTGGCAGCATCCGGTGCCTTGGAATCGATAGGTCTCGATCGTCGGCAGGGCATGTGGGCGGCAGGTGCTCTCGCGGAGATCGATCCCGAGCGTCTTGCACTCTCACCAGGGGTTGATGCCCCTGTTCTTCCGGGGATGACGCCCGAGGAAGAGCACCGCGCCGATCTGTGGGCAACGTCGGTGTCACCTGTCCATCCTATGAGTTTCGTCAGGGGCGACCTGAACGGCTGTCTGACCGCCGCCGAGGCGTTGGAGGTCAGGAAAAACAGAGCGAGGGTGTCTGTGGCGGGGGTGATCACCCATCGCCAGAGACCCGGGACGGCGAAAGGTGTCTACTTCTTGAATCTCGAAGACGAGACAGGGTTGCTGAACATCGTGGTCTTGCCTGATGTCTGGGCGAAACACCGCAATGTGGTGAGAAAGAGCCCGGCATTGATGATCCACGGCCGACTCGAGTTCTACGACGGTGTCACCAATATCGTGGCGAGGGACTTCGAGCCGATAGGCATACACACGGTGAAGTCTCGAGACTTTCGCTGAGACTCGTCGAATGGTCGATCAAGCAGAATCTCAGCTGACGACGCTCTCACCCACGACAGCCAAACACGTCCCAACCACCACCGTCGTAGACGGCCCAGGCTGCGGCGGCAACCGAGGCCTCGGCGTCGGTTAGCTCCGCACCCGGAAACCCTGCATTTGTTGCTCTTTCTGCCCAGTATCTCGGGAGATGATGGAACAAGCCAACGCCACCGGTCTTTCGATTGATCGAGTCTGGATCGAACCGCGACTCACACCATGCAACCCGAACGGCCTGGTTCACGTCCTCGGCCTCGAAATACAGACTGACCAGGGCACGGACCTCCACCTCGGAGAGCCACCCAGCCGTTGGTGAGGCGATGGTTCCGGCAGAGGGGTCTAC
>JBAVIK010000325.1:0-4578 GCA_049686815.1 Acidimicrobiia bacterium
GGTCAACAGGGTGGTTTCCATCGAGCCCACCATCGCGGTCGAGCCTGCCAACCTCATGGTCGAGGCTGATCGCGACCACCTTTCACGTATTCTCATCAATCTCGTCGAAAACGCAGCCAAATACGCACCCGACTCAGCAGTCGAGCTATTTGCCTGGCAGAGGGCGAATGCAGCGGTCCTCGCAGTCGTCGATCATGGACCTGGTATCCCGGAGGATCAGCGCGAGAGAATTTTTGATCGCTTCACCCAACTCGATCAATCGGACACGAGATCGAGGGGTGGCACGGGTCTTGGCCTGTCGATCGTGAAGAGTCTCACCGAAGTGATGAGTGGGTCGGTTCGCATAGAGACGACAGAAGGCGGCGGAGCGACGTTTGTGGTCGAACTTCCGGTGTCGGCGGCAATGCCAACTACCGAGTCAGTCGGATTTGGCTCCGGCGGCAATGGCATGGAAGCCACCATCGACATGGACGATTTCTCCGGTCGTCATATTCGCCCAATCGCTTAGAAGCACGCAGACCATGCGTGCCACTGGGTCGGGATCGGCAGTGTCCCATTTCAGTGGGGCTCTCTCAGCCCAGACTTCGTCGAATCGCTCGAATCCTGGGATCCCTTTTGCTGCGACGGTCGACAATGGCCCCGCAGAAACTGCATTCACCCGAACGTTGTGGGCCCCCAGATCTCGAGCCAGATAGCGAGTAACGCTCTGCAAGGCTGATTTGGCCACACCCATCCAGTCGTAGGCCGGCCATGCCTGGGTGTTGTCGAAGTCCATCGCAACCAACGACCCGCCACCAGCCTGTTGTAGGAGCGGAAGCAGGGCGACAGCCAGAGTCTTGAAGGAGAAAGCTGAGGTGACAAACGCAGTTTGCGCCGACTCGACTGGCGTGTTGAGGAAGTTGCCGCCAAGCGCATCGCCGGGGGCAAAGGCAATCGCGTGCAACGCTCCGTCGATCTTTCCCCAACGGTCGTTCAAGTCTGCACTGAGCGCGCTGACATGGTCGGGGTCATTGATGTCCAGTTCCAGGACGTCACAGGGGTGAGGCAGTCTTTGGGTCGATCGCTCGGTCAAGCGTAGCCCTCGCCCAAAACCGGTCACCACGATCTCGGCACCTTCCTCCTGGGCGACCCGAGCGGTGTGCCATGCGATCGAATCGTCTGTGAGCACTCCGGTCACCAGAAGTCTCTTGTCTTGGAGCAGCATCAGAAGCTCTGGCCGAATGTCATGATTCCTCGAATTCCTAGACCCATGGTGAAGAGTAGGAGCAACCCGTAGTACAACGTCGGACGCTTCCTGAATTGGGTGCGATAGATGTACGCGAAGGTGAATGTCACGGCGATTACGACTCCATAGAAAACATGCTGGTTACCCGGGTCGATGTCTTCAACCGACATGGTCAACACCCCGGTCACGATTTGAAACAGGAGCGCGGCGACCGCGATACCCACCCCCCAATAG
Source organism: Acidimicrobiia bacterium (assembly GCA_049686815.1). Lineage (GTDB taxonomy): Bacteria > Actinomycetota > Acidimicrobiia > Spongiisociales > ZC4RG35 > JBAVIK01. Next base: position 1,460 of record JBAVIK010000325.1, read on the forward strand.
AAACTCCGGGGAACGGTCTGGCGTCGAGCCATCACCACCCCCCACAACCCGACAACCCCACTTATGGCCACGGCCACAAACCCCCACACTGAGTGAACATTGCTCACGAATAATGGGCTCTTCGACCTAACATCACCACCACCTTCCTCAGAGTACAATTGCAGGTAGGAGGCTGAGAAACGATGTTTGAAGCGGTTCAATTCATCGAATATCGGGGTGTACCCGAGCCCGTGGAAACCGTCCTAGCCGAGCACAGCGACGAGATCGAAGCGGTAACGGCGGCACGCGAGGCGCGCCGGACGTTCATGGAATCCGATGCCGACGAATACGCTTGGTGGGTGGTTCGGGAGAAGGGGGCGAAGTTGGCGAACTTCATCGCCGATTCGAAAAGCAAGAAGGAATTCGTGCTCGACCTCACTTCCGGTGAACTGATCGAGATTCCCGGCTGACCAACCCACGACCGGACGTTCAATGGTCACCGGGGTCTGCTACAAACGCGGCATGACAACCCGACACGGAGCCCGTGAATGGCCCGTCTGGTAGACCCGCTCCCCGGTCATCGCCTATCTCTCGAGAACATTCACGAAGCCGGTCAGGTCATCGACCCGGTGTTCTTGAATTCACCGCAGTACACCAGTGAACCACTCTCCATTGATCTCGGCTGTGATCTGATCCTCAAGGTGGAGACGACCAACCCGGTGCGCAGCTTCAAAGGACGAGGTGCCGACTATTTCCTGGAGAAGATCACCGCACGTGGCGACAACCGGCAACTCGTGTGTGCCAGCACAGGCAACTTCGGCCAGGCGATGGCGTATGCATGCAGGGCGCGTGGGCGGAGTCTGATCGTTTACGCCGACACCAACGCCAATCCGCTGAAGACCGGGCGAATCGAACAGATGGGAGCGGAGCTCAGGTTGGTCGGCCATGACTTCGACGCAGCAAAACAGGCAGCAAAGACTTACTGCGAGCAGAGTGAGGCCTGGATGATCGAGGACGGGCGTGAGCCCGAGATCTCAGAAGGCGCCGGAACCATCGGCCTCGAACTCACTTCCAGGTACCGGTCAATCGACTTCGCCTTGATCCCCTTGGGCAACGGCGCCCTGATAAACGGCGTTGCTCGATGGATGAAGGCCGCGTCGCCGGACACCAATGTGATTGGAGTCTCGGCAACGGGTGCCACAGCGATGGAAGTGTCCTGGAGATCGGAGTCGATCGTCGAGGGTGAGTCGGCCAACACCATCGCGGAAGGTATCGCGGTTCGGGTACCCGTTCCTGAGGCTGTGAGCGACATGAAGGACACGGTGGACGACGTCGTGTTGGTTGATGACGATGCGATGCTTGCAGCCATGAAGATCCTTCACTCAACGGCCGGTCTGCTCCTCGAACCGGCGGGTGCGGCGGGGATAGCCGCACTGATGCTCAACCACGAGAAGTTCGCGGGCGCTCGAGTAGTGACCGTGCTCACCGGTAGCAACATGACCGCGACGCAAATGCGGCTGTGGCTGTGAGATATGACCTGAGAGACTCGGCGAGGCGACGTGACCAGATCAACCTGATGCGTCTCGAAACACTTGTTCCGGCACTCATGTCTGAACACGAAATCGACTGTTGGGTCGTCACCTCACGTGAGTACGCCGACGATTCTGTCGCAATGACGATGCTCCCTGCGGGATGGTTTTCATCTCGTCGCCGTTCGATCCTGGTCTTCCTTCGCGATGGCTCGGAGGTGGAACGCATTTCCGTAGCCCGCTACGCCACAGACGGACTATTCGAGGTCAAGTGGGATCCTGCGTCACAGCCAGACCAGTGGGAGGCGCTGGCCGACCTGCTGCGAGACCGGTCGCCTCAGAAGATTGCAATCAACTTGAGCCATGACTTCGCCCATGGAGACGGTCTGACCCATGGCGAGTTCCTCCTGCTCGAGCAGGCTCTTGGAGACGAAATGGCCCGTCGCCTCGTCCCTGCCGATCAGTTGAGTGTCAATTGGCTCGAGACTCGAATCCCGGAAGAACGCAAGACGATGAGGACGGCGTGCCGAGAAGCACACCAGATTCTCAGACGCGCATTGTCTGTCGAGGCTATCGAGCCTGGTGTGACGACAACAGACGACGTCGGTTGGTGGCTGAGGAGAGAAGTCCAGCAATTGGGCACTCATGTTTGGTTCCACCCGACAGTGTCACTTCAGCGTGAAGGTGATCATCTGCGTGACTCGTTCGTATCACATCCGGGATCCCGAACCATCCAGCCCGGCGACCTTGTTCACATCGACTTCGGCATCGTCTGGGATGGTCTGTGCACCGACCAACAACAGCAAGGCTTCGTCCTTGGACCGGATTGTCCCGAAGTTCCGGGGTGGGTCGAGTCGGCTCTCAACACCGGAAATCAGCTTCAAGACCTGCTCACCGCTCAGTTTCAGCTGGGTCGCAGCGGGAACGAGATTCTGGCATCGACACTCCAGGCTGCAGAGGCGAGTGGAATCGACGGTGTGATCTACACCCACCCGATCGGGTTTCACGGACACGGCGCCGGCCCTCCGATCGGGCTCTGGGACAATCAGACCGGCATCCCGGGCGCCGGTGACCGAACATTGCGAGCCGGAACCGCCTGGTCGATCGAACTCATGGCCAAGGTCCGCTCAGAGGGCTGGAACGGCCAAACGGTGTCGATCATGTTGGAAGAGGACGCCTGGTTCGACGGTGAAGTCGTGGAGTACCTCGATGGACGACAGACCGAGATCTGGGCGATCGGATAGCTGGAACCGAGGAGCACACCCGTCGAATGTGCGTCGCGACGTCTGGTGGCGGTACTGTTCACGTATCGCCGTACAGCCAGATCAACTACTGCTTCGTTGCACGAATTGCGGAACTCTGTTCCCCTCGGCCGTTCGACTCGCGCCCAATGAGCTGGAGTCGGCTGTCATTGAAGACAAGACCTACAAGTGCCCAGTTTGCGCCAACTTCGACACCTACGGCAAGGCCGATCTCTTCTACGACCGGGACGACGGCTGAATCCCCAGGCACAACAAGGCCTCAGTCCATCAAGAGATCGCTGTACTGGTCCCTAACGACCTTCTTATCGAACTTGCCCGTGCCCGTCTTGGGAATGCTCTGGATGAAGAC
>JBAVIK010000326.1:0-1548 GCA_049686815.1 Acidimicrobiia bacterium
GACCACATCGACATCCTGGGAACCAACCCGCCTGATCCGGTCCTTGATCTCATTGGTGATGTGAGGGATGACCTGGACCGTGTCACCGAGGTAGTCCCCACGACGCTCCTTCTGAATCACCGACAGGTAGACCGAGCCAGACGTCACATTCGAGGTTCGCTTCAGGTTCTCACCGGTAAAGCGCTCGTAGTGGCCCAGATCGAGGTCAGTCTCACCACCATCGTCGGTGACGAACACCTCCCCATGCTGGAATGGATTCATGGTTCCGGGGTCTACGTTGATGTATGGATCGAGTTTTTGGTTGACGACTTTCAGCCCGCGTGCCTTGAGTAGACGACCAAGCGACGAAGCAGCGATGCCCTTACCGAGACTGGACACCACGCCACCAGTGACAAACACATATTTGGTGTCGGGGGACGTCACCTCTTCGGGAGCGGATTCCGGAGTGATTAGAGGCCCGTCCATGACGGGATGCCACAGTAGCACCGTGCTGAACTGATGCCACTCATTGCGCTTGCCCTGCCCGTGACAACAGATCCGCCGCCGCATTCTGACCGGATTCACTCTCTGGAAGCCCTGCCATCATTCTCGAGATCTCCTCGATCCTTTCCTGGCCGTTCACCATTCTCACTGAGGCAACCGCCCCCTCCCGCTGGACGACATAGTGGCGTTCTGCAAAGACGGCGACCTGGGGCAAGTGCGTCACACAAAGCACTTGAGCGGACGCGGCCAGCTCGGAAAGCTTGCGACCCATGGCAGTGGCCGTCGCACCACCGAGACCCGAGTCAACCTCATCGAAAACGAGACAATCAGCCTGAGCATCACGTGCCGCGAGTCGAAAGGCGAGAACCAAACGGGATAACTCGCCACCCGAAGCAACGTTTGACACCGCGCCAAGCGCGAGCTCGTGATCCGAGCTGAAAAGCAACTCGACCGTGTCTGCACCACTTCGGGTTGGGGGAACATGTCGGATTCTCAGCTCGACCTCCGCACGGGCCAGCCCAAGATCGCCGATGTGCCGTTTCACCGCTTGAGCAATCTCAACGGCGATGGCGGTGCGAGAATCCGAGAGCCTTTGCGCGGCCCGCCCGACCTCGGTACGGGCGGCGTCGAGCCTCGAATCGAGATCGGATGCATCGGAGATGAGTCGTTTCAACTCGCCGGCGCGCGCCCTGGCGTCAACCCCGAAGGCGAGAACGTCCTTGATATCCGATCCGTACTTGCGTTTGAGGCCACCGATCAGGGTGAGCCGCTCGTCCAATTCGGCCAGTCTCGTCGGGTCCGAGTAGGTGGCATCGGCTTGGGTTCGGGTGGCTTGGGCGAGCTCGCTGATCGACTCGGCGATGGCCTCGGCCGTATCGATGATCGGAGCAGCAGTTGGGTCGAGCTCCCGCACCTTTCGTAGATGTGCAACGCTTTCCCCGGCTTCGTCTGACAGTCTCTCAATGAGTTGGATGGTCTCCGCCAGGTGTTGAAGGATCTCTTCGCTGTTACGAAGACGAGAGACGTCGGATTCAGTGTCGAGGTCCTCGTTGATACCGAGATTTG
>JBAVIK010000327.1:0-5530 GCA_049686815.1 Acidimicrobiia bacterium
GCATCCGACTCCCCGCTTCGTCGATCAGGTCGATCGCCTTGTCCGGCAGGAATCTGTCGGCGAGGTACCGGTCGGCGAGATTGGCAGCTGAGACGATCGCCTGGTCGGTGAAACGCACCGAGTGATGGGACTCATAACGGTCCTTGAGCCCCATGAGAATATCGATCGTGTCGGTCAGTGATGGCTCTTCGACCTGTACCGGTTGGAATCTTCTCTCCAGCGCCGAATCTTTCTCCAGATACTTCCGGTACTCCTCGAGTGTGGTGGCACCCACAGTCTGCAGCTCTCCACGGGCCAACATCGGTTTGAGGATGGAGGCTGCGTCGATGGCGCCCTCGGCCGCACCGGCGCCAACCAGAGTGTGGATCTCATCGATGAACAAGATGATGTCGCCACGACTCTTGATTTCCTTCAAGACCTTCTTGAGACGCTCCTCGAAGTCGCCGCGATATCGAGACCCGGCGACCAGTGCGCCGAGGTCGAGTGTGTAGAGCTGTTTGGCCTCGAGGTTTTCTGGAACATCTTTGGTGACAATTCGCTGTGCCAGCCCTTCCACGATGGCTGTCTTACCGACACCTGGCTCCCCGATGAGCACAGGGTTGTTCTTGGTCCGCCGCGAGAGGATCTGCATGACGCGCTCTATCTCACGACCACGCCCGATCACTGGGTCGAGAGTCCCCTCACCAGCCGCTTGGGTCAGATTGCGCCCGAATTGGTCGAGGATCGTCGATCCAGAACCGGAGCTTTCACGGCCACCCGAGCCAGCTGTCTTGGGCTGTTGCTCCTCGCTGCCACCGGGTCCGGACAAGAGTTGGATGACGGTCTGTCTTACCTTCTGCAACTCTGCACCAAGTTGCTGGAGAACCTGCGCGGCCACACCTTCGCCTTCTCGAATCAGACCGAGGAGGATGTGCTCGGTACCGATGTAGTTGTGACCCAGCTGCAGAGCCTCGCGAAGGGAAAGCTCTAGAACCTTCTTTGCCCTCGGCGTGAATGGGATGTGCCCGGAGGGGGACTGCTGACCTTGGCCGATGATCTTGACGACTTCCTCGCGCACCGAAGCCAGGTCGATGTCGAGACTTTCGAGGGCTTGCGCTGCAATTCCTTCGCCCTCGTTGAGGAGACCGAGAAGGATGTGCTCGGTGCCGATGTAGTTGTGATTGAGGAGCCGCGCCTCTTCCTGGGCTAGAACTACAACCCGGCGGGCCCTGTCTGTAAACCGCTCAAACATTCGATACCTCTAATGGGCCTGACATACCCGATTCTATCACTGAGCCCGTTCTCAACTTCTCGTCGATCCTCAGCTCATCGTTTCGTAATACCATCGGCACTAATGGATGACCTCCAAAGTCTGGTTCGTATTCCCCGAATTTGGGAGCAATTGGGTCGAGTCGAGGAACGGCTCCTCGAAGCGGCCACTGCAGACGACCCCTATCTGACCAAGATCGCACAACATCTCCTCATTGCCGGTGGCAAGCGTTTTCGCCCGCTGCTCTCCCTCCTTTCGGCGGAGTTCGGTCCCGCGGATGACCATCGGCCCGTCGAAGCGGGAGTTTCAGTCGAGTTGATCCACCTGGGCTCGTTGTACCACGACGATGTCATCGACGAAGCCAACGTGCGCCGTGGCGCAACCTCTGCCAACGCGAATTGGACAAACACAGTGGCCATTCTTGCCGGAGACTTCCTGATGGCCCGGGCATCTGAGGTAGCGGCTACTCATTTGAGTCAGGACTCCGTGCGTCTCCTCGCGGCGACATACGCAGAATTGGTTGAGGGCCAGACTCGAGAGCTTCAGCTGGAGCGAGACTTCACGCACTCGATCGACGAGTACTACCAAGTCATCGGGGGCAAGACTGCCTCGCTCATCAGAACGTCAGCCCGTTTGGGAGCGATGGCGTCCGACGCCAGCACCGACGTTGTGAACGCCCTCTCCACCTGGTCATGGGAGGTTGGGATGGTGTTTCAGATTGCTGACGACGCCCTCGACCTGGTCGCCGACGAGGAGACGATCGGCAAGCCCGCCGGGTCCGATATTCGGGAAGGTACTTTCACTGGCCCGGTGCTGCTGGCAGCACGCGGACCGAATCGAGATCGAATCACCCAGCTGCTCAGCGAAGAGCTGCCCTACACCGACGATGCGGTCGCCGAGGTGATCGAGTTGGTGCGGGATGGCGGGTACATCGAGGCAACCCTCATATCGGCCACCGAGCGTCTGAGTGTTGCCAACGACGCCTTGGCCAAGCTCCCCAAAGGTGCGCCAAGGGACATCCTGGAGACACTCGGCAGCTATCTACTCCAGCGAGTCGAGGCTGCGAGAACCTGAGTCAATCCAGTTCGGGGTCCGGCCTCAGGGTCGGGAACAGAATGACCTCTCGAATGTGTGCCTGATCGGTCAACAGCATCACCAAACGGTCGACCCCGATGCCAAGACCCCCGGTTGGCGGCAACCCGTATTCGAGAGCGAGCAGATAGTCCTCGTCGATCGGATGGGCCTCTTCGTCACCCATTGCCCGTGCTTCGGCCTGTCCTTCGAAACGCTTGCGCTGGTCGTCGGGGTCGTTCAACTCGCTGAACGCATTTGCGTACTCCGAGCCGGCGATCACCAACTCGAACCGGTCGGCAAAACGTGGGTCGTCGGCGTTCCGACGGGACAACGGGGAAACCTCTATGGGGTAGTGAGTGACAAAGGTGGGATCCCAAATGCCACCCTCCACCCTTTCCTCGTAGATCTCGAAGATGAGTCGCCCGGCGCTCCAACCCTCCTCGAACTCGACGTCAGCATCCGCGGCGAGAGCCCGGAGCTCGCTGATCGGCGTGTCCAAGTCGACTTTCTGGCCAACTTGGCTTGAAACGAGGTCGACCAGTTTGGTCCGGGCGTATGGCGGCTCGAGATCAACGGCACGCCCCTGGTAGGTGAGAGTCGAATCGCCCGAGGCAGCTATCGCTGCCGCCGCAAAGACCTCCTCGATCAACACCATGATGTCCTGGTAGTCGGCAAACGCCTGGTAGGCCTCCAGCATCGTGAACTCCGGGTTGTGAGTCGAGTCGATCCCTTCGTTACGAAATATTCGACCGACTTCAAACACGCGTTCAACGCCACCAACCACCATTCTCTTGAGAAATAGCTCTGTGGCAATCCTCAGGTACATCTCGGCGCCGAGGGCGTTGTGCTCGGTGACGAATGGCCGTGCGTTGGCACCAGTGGCCTGATGGAGGAGAACAGGAGTTTCCACTTCGACGAATCCCCGGACCTCGAACTGGCTGCGCAACTCGGACACGATTCGGGACCTGGTCAAAGCCACATCACGCGACTCTTCATTCACCATCAAGTCGAGGTATCTGCGGCGGCTTCTCGTCTCCACGTCGTGAAGTCCGTGGAACTTGTCGGGCAGAGGGCGCAGAGACTTCTGGAGAAGCTCGAGCTCATCGACCCTGACGCTCAACTCTCCTCGTTTAGTGGTCATGACCTCCCCCGACGCACCGATCCAATCCCCCAGATCGAGATCTCCGAAATGACGGGCCAGTTCCTCACCCGCAATCTTCTGATCGACGAACAGCTGAATGGACCCGCTCGAGTCCTGGAGTGTCCCGAACTGGAGCTTCCCGAAGGAACGATGCAGCATCAATCGTCCTGCCACAGACACGCGATCCCCGGTTTCGCTGGCCGGAGCCAGTTCGGAATACATCTCGTGGAGAGAGGAGGCGAGATGACTCCGGTCGAATCGCCGGGGATACCCGCCACTATCCAGAATTTCGGTGTGCTTGACCCGGCGGGCCTCGATGAGCTGGTCTTCGGTGGTTTCGGGTGTATCGGACATCTCTGATCAGGATGATGGCATCGCTGACAGCCGGCTCGGCTCATCTAGCAAGACTCCCCGATCTGGGAGCGGCCCACCTGACTCGAAATCGAAGGCGATATTGTCGATGAGTCGAACCCTTCCGACCGTTGCTGCGACCGCAAGCACCGAAGGGGCAACCAACTCGTCAACTGGCTTCATCGTCGCTTGTGACGCCAGCTTGACGTAGTCGATGTCGAGACCACGCATCGATCTCAGGACTGTGCCCTCGAGCCGTCCGCCACGCCGTTCGCCTGCGTCCACCTGCTCAGCAGCCTGGAAAAGACCTCTGCTGATGGCGAGGGCTCTCTCTCTGTCATGAGATGTCAACCCAACATTTCGACTGGAGAGGGCGAGGCCGCCCGGCTCCCGAACGACCGGCGCTTCCACGATATCAATTGGGAAACGAAGATCAGCGGCCATGGCACGCAGGACGGCGAGTTGCTGGGCGTCTTTGCGACCGAACATCGCAGTGTCCGGTCGGAGACCAGCAAACAGCTTGGCGACGACCGTCGCCACACCAACGAAGTGCCCGGGCCGATGACGTCCTTCCATCTCGTCCGTGACCCCGGAGACTTCGACGGTCGTCACGGAGACCCCCCCATATACCTCTTCGGTTGGAGGTGCGAACAATAGGTCCACGTCGTGTTCGTCAGCCAGTGAAGCATCTCTTGCTTCGTCCCTCGGATAGAGGTCGAAGTCAGCCTGCTCGTTGAATTGAGTCGGATTCACGAATAGGGAAACCACCAGAGTGTCGCATTGAGGGCGGAGCAAATCCATGAGCTTGAGGTGACCCTCGTGAAAGAACCCAAGAGTGGGCAAAAGGCCAACCGTTCCCGAGTAACGATCCCTGGTCTGACTGAAAGACCGGGTCACTTCCATTTCTTGAGGTCCTCTTCCCGCCCGGCACGCACCGCAGTCGCCTCAGCCATCAGCTTGAACTGGAGACCCACTTCACTTGAAACGTCGTGTGCTGCGGTGAGGTGCCCGATCACGGTATCGACATCCCCTCTGGCGATGGGCCCGGTGAGCGAGCGGGAGGGACCGTTCTCGAAACAGTTCGAAATCACACCCTCGACCAGGGGCCGGGACACAACAGGGTCAATCCCCGCTGATTCGAATAGGTCGGCGGAAATCGCGAGAGAAGTCACTACGAAGTTGGCAGCAGCCGCGGCTGCAGCGTGATAGGCGGGTCGCGCCTCATCCTCCAGTGCAAAGGTCTCGAGTTCCAGCGAATCGGCAAAGTGGGTGAGGGTGTCCACTGCTAAAGGCTCGCCACCTATCCCGACATATGCGCCTTTGATACCTTTGAGTCCCGACTCGGGATCCGGCATAGAGAACAGCGGATGAAAACCACCGATAGCGACCCCGTCGGCGACAAATGGGTGCAGGGCGAGCACCGGGACAAAACCGGAAAGATGTGCCGCCACGGCAACCGAGCCGAGATGACCCTCGAGCCTCTCCACTACCTCCGGGATCGAGTCGTCTTTCACCGCGATCAGGACGACATCGGCATCGGGGAGATCTTCGTCCCAGGCCAAACTCGGGCCATAGGTCTCGATACCGGATCTCGAGAGCACGCCGACCACGTCGTGGCCCGCCACGACAGCGGCTCTGGCCAGAGTGCCACCAGCCCGGCCTGGCCCAACGATTATGAGACGCATGAGAACTCCACCCTGAGAACATCGTGAGGC
>JBAVIK010000328.1:0-2100 GCA_049686815.1 Acidimicrobiia bacterium
TGCATGGGTCGCGGTGTCTCCCTCCCCATAGACCTTCCCGAGGTCTTCTGCGCCCAGCACCTCACCCACCTTGGATCACCTCTATAGGGTCGAGACGCGAAGTGGATCGCGAGGGGACGATGGAAGAGAGCAGCGCCACCAGGACCCCGATTACGGCCGCGACCGCTATCAAACTGGGACTGGGACTGACGCTGAAGTCGACTGGTGCGAATGAGAAGCCCCAAATGAGCAGGTAGCCGAGACCAATCCCCGCCGCAACACCCGCAGTACCCAGAATCGCAGCCTGGAGGAGAAAGATTCGACCGGCTGCACCATCGGTCATGCCCATCGCTTTGAGGATCCCGATCTGGCGTGTCTTCTGCGCGGCACTGATTGCCAGGGTGCTGGCGATCCCCAGCGCCACCGCGATCAGCACGAAAGCCTGGATCAGGATCGAGGAGCCAGACTGAGCTGCGAGCCCGCTCAACAGCTCCTCGTTCTCGGCCTGCCAGTCAACGGCGACGACGCTGTCTGTGGCCAGACGCTCGGCCACATCACTCGACACGAAGACATCGTCCACCTGTATTTCGATAGCTGAAAACTCGTCATCGGACTGTCCGAGGGCAGTGGAAGCGGCCACCGGGTCGAGAAATGCGAGACGCTCATTTGCTGCTGAAGAGCCCAGGTCGAAGATCCCGGCCACAACGAATTCACCCATCGTGCCGTCAGGCAGGATCAAGTCGAGTTGCTCCCCTACACCGACGCTCGAAATATCGCTGAAGTCGGTGCCTATGAGGATCTCGCTCGTGTCGAGCGAGATCTCGCCCTCCACGATTCCCTCGCTCAGCGTGTAGATGGAATCGAGGTCGGATGCCGTTCCCCCGGTCACGCTGAGGGCCGAGCTGTCGTCACCCTTCACGAAGATCGCCGACAATCTGCGCACCGGAATGGCCGTGGTCACCTCAGGCTCGGCCCGTGCAGTTTCAGCGAGGCTCGCCGAGACTGGTTCCCCGTCTTCACCGAGAAGAGTGATGTGTGGGCGCGAGCCCACTGTTGCGTCGATCAGATCTGCTTGGAGACTGGTGATCAGCGAGCCCACGAAGATCAGCACGGCAATCCCGACACCGATCCCGGCGATTATCAGACTCGTCTGACCCAAGGACGAGCGAAGGAAGCGAGCGGCTACCGAGAGCGACAGCATCAGCCCTGACCCGGTGTGGGAATATGGCGGGGGTCGAGGATCATGCCGGGCGGCCAGCCGTCCTGATCGAGGGCAAACGCCGGGCCACCGACCCAGACCGAGAGGTGGGGGAATGACTCACTGAGTTCGGACACATATCGCCCGACGGTGACCCGGTGATAGTGGGTGGAAGCCGAGAGGGCGACCGCGTCGGGCCCCAAAGTCTGCACGGCAGCAACCAGTTGGGGAAGCGGCACATCGGCACCGAGGAAGTGAGCTCGCCAACCGGCGAGGACGAATCGATCGGAGAGCATCCTCAACCCGAGGTCGTGGTACTCCTCTGTCGGGGAGGCCAGGATGACGGTGGCTTCTCGAGTTTTGGGAGCAGCCCTGTCTACCGCCAGAGCAGTCGACTCGACGATGCTGCGCACGATTCCACTGGCGAGATGCTCCTGCCAGACCTCCACCGTTCCCCTCTGCCACCGATCTCCGATGTCCACCAACATCTCCGAAAGGAGGTTGTAGAGGCTCTCGATAGAAGTCGAGCCGTCGTCGATGGCGTCGTGGGCCAGTCTGACGGCTCCCACCCGGTCATGGTGGAGAATCGCTGCCTCGAGCGCCGCTCGGAGAGAGGATTGGTCAGGTTGCTCCCCGTCTGTCATGCATGCGACGTTAAGCCGATCTCGTACACACGTGAAAACACCTGTCTGGCAATCTCAGTTGCGGTCCAGCTGTCTCTCCGAGCGGAGGACCCCAAGCAGGATCCGCAACAACAGCAGTGTGGCGAAGGCCGCGGTGGCCCAACCGAGGACTTCGAAGACTCTTACCTGGATCCCGGCAACCTCTGGACCCGCCTCTGAGGTGAGCAGGGCGACCGAAACACCACCAAGGCCGATCGTGAGAAAGGTCAGTACGACTCTGTTGAGGAGACGCTCCAGGGT
>JBAVIK010000329.1:0-6194 GCA_049686815.1 Acidimicrobiia bacterium
GATATCGGCCGATTTCAGCTCTTCGGCATCTGGCCTTGGGTTTGGCTTCTTCCACGACTGCGGATTGGACAAGAAGATCTGCACCAAGTCCGCCCCTCTTGCCTCCGCCTCTTTCAGAGGGTGCTCCGAGGGGGTGTGTGCTCCAACGAGTGTCACTCTTCCTCCCCATCCTTCCAGAGGCTTGCCGTGCGAGCCCGAGCGTTGCGGCGCGCCGCCTCCACTGCAAAATCCCCGATCTCCGTGGCGACTACATCCGGCGATTTGGCCCAATCCTGGGCGAGCATTCCCAGTTCGCGCTGGTCCAACCAGCGGGCTCCCCACGGATGGTCTGGCACACCCTGACGGGAGAGCACCCGAACACCGAGGAGAGGAAGCCTCTCACCCTCGTCAAACATCTCCGTGGCCCGCACGTCGACGATGTTCTCCCATGTGATAGCGGTCGGAGGCCTGAACGGACCGTTGATCTTGAGGAGCAGACCGTGGTCACGGCACTCGACCACTCTGGTCGGCACAAACAGTTCTTTCAGGCCCCAACCGACGAGAAAGACTGCGAACAAAGCCATGACCCATGCCCAAATCACGTCTCGTGGCTCATAGATCTGGGTGTCCTCCGGCCTGAAGATGATTTCCCGGAGCCAGTTGGTGATATTGCGTCGGGTCAGGACATCGAGTGATATGACCAGCAGCGGCACGCCGGCCATCGCCAGGAGCCACATCCGGGTGGCCGACCGTCTGACCACCAGTGTCATCCGGTCACTCCTAGATCTTCTGGAGTCACCAGGGCAACAAACGGCACACCGAGAAAAGACAGGTTCTCTTCGGCAGCTCCACCCGACCGGTCGACCATGACTATCACCTGGACGATTTCGAGACCCCCGGAAATTGCGGCCTCAGCTGCTTCTCTGGTCGCACCACCGGTGGTGGTTGCATCCTCTACCAAGGCAACCCGATCACCGGCGGAAACCGGGCCCACGAGGCGACCACCTGTGCCGTGGTCCTTCGTCTCCTTCCTGATCGAGAAGGCCTTCAGCGACCGCCCTTCTCGACTGGCAACCATCGCCGTGGCGACGGCGATCGGATCGGCTCCCATTGTCATGCCCCCCACCGCGTCGACAGAAGGCATGAGAGCCTCGTGGAAAGCTTGCCCGACGATCCAAGAGCCCTCCCCATCGAACGTGACCTGCCGACCATCGAGATACCACGAGGAAGTTGCCCCGGACCGGAGCGTGAAAGGACCGTCCAGACGGAGCGCGTTGGCCTTCAGGTGATCGATGAGAGCGTCGCGGGACACGGGACCATCGTATTGGCGATTCGATCACAATCCGCGTCGCCTAAGTTTGGAACATGGATCTCTTCCTCATCCGCCATGGCCAACCTGACTGGGCACCCGGTGATGTAGCCCGAAACGACCCACACCTCACCGAGTTGGGTGTGGAACAGGCAAAGCGGGTCGCACACCGAATGGCTTCACTTGCACAAGTGGACGAGCTCTGGGTTTCTTCGATGAACAGGGCAATGGAGACGGCAGACCCGATTGAGACAGAATTGCATCCCGATCGCGAAGTACACGACTGGCTCCAGGAGATCAACAATCCGCCGGAGTGGGAAGGCTCGCCTGGCGAGGAGGTCGATCGTTGGTTTGAGAAGGCGAACCTTCGACCGCTCGACCAGATGTGGAAAGACGGTCTCGGGCCCGGCGGTGAATCCTTTGGCGATTTCCACCAGCGTGTCATCGCAGGATTGGTGACGACAATGGACGCCAACGGGATCCATCCAATGGGCGACAATCGGAGCCTTTGGAGGGTCGACGACCCTGGTCAGCGGGTCATCATCGTGGCACATGCCGGTACCAACGCCGTGGTCCTCGGACATCTGCTCGGTCTCGACCCGGTCCCCTGGGAGTGGGAGCGGTTTCGGCAGCCACACACCGGCGTGAGCCGTCTCACCACGCTTCGAATCAGCTCGGGTTGGGCATTTTCTTTGAGACAGCTCGGAGACGTGTCCCATCTTCACCCGGGAATGGTGACCGTCTAGGTCTGTGGTGTTGCTGTGCCCTGCGAGGGTGTCGAATCAAGCCTCGGAATTCACAGGACACCCATCTCGGCGAGATCGGCCGAGACCAGAAAGAGACCCGAAGCCTGGGTGCGGACCTCACCGTCCACGAGCAGCTCACCCGACGCGCGCATTCGTTTCCCTGACATCTCATCGACTCTCGACCTGGCGGTGACATCTTCGTGCACGTGCAGGGGCCGACTAAAACGCAACTCGAGTTTGCCAGTGACTGTTAGAACCTTTTCGTTGAGCAGTCCCGCCCAAACCAGGATCTCGTCGAGAGCTGCGGCCGCCACACCACCATGCAATGTGGTTCCCGCCCCCCGGTAACCGGACCTCGGGCTGAATCGAGCACTGACCTCACCATCGGCGCCGAGTCTGAAATCGTCGAGATGCAACCCGATCGGATTGTCACGCCCACACACGAAGCATCCGTCGTCGAAGTGGCGGCGGATCCTGTCGACAAGGGCGCCGATGTCCTCGTCCATGGAGAGCTACTTGCCGAAACGCCGATTGCGGCCTGCGTAGTCGCGCAGAGCGCGGAGGAAGTCGACATGACGGAATGCCGGCCAGTTGACGTCGACAAAGACGAACTCGGCGTAGGCCGACTGCCAGAGCAGAAAGCCGGAGAGTCGCGACTCTCCAGAGGTTCTGATCAACAGGTCCGGATCGGGCATGTCCGACGAATACATGTGCTGTGCAAGGGCTTCTGCGTCGATATGGTCCGAGATATCCTCCGACGGTACGCCTTCGAGGGCCAACTCGGAGACCAGGTTTTTGGCGGCGTCAACGATCTCTTGTCGACCTCCGTAACCCATCGCGACGTTGAGACGCCGCGTGCCAACCCTGTGTGACTCTTCTGCTGTCTTGGCCGCCGATACCAACCGGTCCGGCAACTGGTCGAGGCTTCCGATGAATCTGATCGACATGTCGTACTCAGCACAGAGTTGGGGGAGACGCCCGAACAACTCGATCAGCACGTCGAAATAGGGGTCGAGCTCTTCAGCAGGGCGGGACAGATTCTCTCGGGACAGCACCCAAGCTGTGACGGCCGGTATCTCGAATTCGTTGGCCCATCCGAGAAACTCCTCGAATCTGGCCATACCGACCCGATAAGACTCCGTATAGCTGGGCAAGCCCTCTTCCCGGGCATATCGGCGGTGACCGTCGAGGACGATCCCAATGTGTCGGGGAAGACGACTGCGATCAAGATCCCTGAGGAGATTTCTCTCGTATAGCCGGTATAAGACACCTAGAGCCATGGCGGTTGGTCATCGTACCTGTCACGTCGCCATTGTCCGTGGGTCGAAATACCCTTACCAAAAATGGAACGCTTCACACTCGGCAAGATGCAGAACCCGATCAGAGGGTTTCTTCATGGTGGCGCAGCCGTGGCCACCATCGTCGGCCTGGGCTTTCTCCTCTCCAGGGCTTGGGGCAGCGCGCCGGCCATCGCCGGAGCCCTGATCTTCGGGATCGCCCTGCTGGTGATGTACACGATCTCGTCGCTCTATCACTCCATCCCCTGGGGCGACTCTTGGAAGGCGCGTCTCCAGCGGGTCGACCACTCGATGATCTATCTGGTCGTGGCTGGGACCTTCACCCCTATCGCGATTGCAGCCCTCGACGGTGGATCGCTGGTTGTTGCACTGAGCCTGGTGTGGACGATTGCGCTTGCGGGGATCCTGATAAAGGCTTTTCTGCCCAACGTCAAGACCTACCTCTCGGTCACCTTGCAGATGCTCATGGGTTGGTTGGCCGTCGCCTTCGTTCCTCAGATATACGGGAACCTCGGTCTGGGAGCCACGGTCCTGATCTTCCTCGGAGGGCTCTGCTACTCCGTGGGTGTCATCATCTTCGTAACCAAACGACCCCAGCTATTCCCACGCACTTTCTCCTATCACGAGCTGTTTCACGTGCTCGTCATCGCCGGTAGCACCTTCCACTTCATCGCCATCCTGGCTTACGCCATTCCGGCGACCGTCTGATCATCCGGCTGGAAGCCTCGACTCCTCCGCGCAGAGCGCCTCGATCTCTTCCAACTCAACGGGTACCCGGGAAGTCATGTTCTCGTTGCCGGCTGAAGTCACCACGACGTCGTCCTCGATACGCACGCCGATGCCGAGAAACTCCTCGGGGACTGTGTGGGTGATTGTTTCAGCTTCTTCTCGTTCCTGGGCCTCCAACGCCGCCGCAGCGGCGTTGCCCAGCCGGATACGCCGCTGGTTCCACTCTTCAGTGTCGTAGCTGAACATCTTCAATTCGATCTCCCTCTTCCCTGGAGCCACGTAGACGCCTGGCTCAACGGTGAACGACATCCCAGGAACTAGTGGGCGAGCCACTCCGTCGAGGCGATAGCTCCCCCGATCATGTACGTCGAGGCCGAGCCAATGGCCCGTCCCGTGCATGAAGAAGTGCGAGTAGTGATGCATTGCCAGTGCATCGTCGAGTGGGCCGGGGAGCAAGCCGAGGTCGATCATCCCCTCGGTCAGCATTCGGGTTGCCTCGTCGTGCACGGCCTTCATCGTCGATCCAGCGACCGACATCTCGACCCCGCGCTTCTCCGCTGCCAGCACTAACTCGTAAACGGCGCGCTGTGGCGCCGAGAACCGGCCGTTGGCGGGAAAGGTCCGAGTTATGTCGGACGAATAGCCATCGACCTCACAGGCGGCATCGATGAGGACCAGATCCCCGTCCTCGATCCGGCTGTCGTTCTCGATGTAGTGAAGGACGCACGCGTTGGCCCCTGCAGCCACTATTGAGGGGTATCCGTTCCTGGGCGATCCGTTGAGTCGCCAAAAGTACTCCAGGGCGGTCTGCGCCTGATACTCCCACATGCCCGGCTTGGTGAACTTCATGGCCTCACGGTGGCCAAGCGCACTCAGTTCGCATGCCTGACGGAGACTCGTGACTTCATCCTCACTCTTGATGAGCATCATCTCCCCCAGAGGAACCGAAACGTCCTTGATCGTCGAGGGAACCACTCCCCCGAACCGTTCACGATGAGAGCGCGCCGAGTTGACGATGTCGGTGATCCGTGAGTCGAAGACCTCGTTGCCTGTGGTGTACCAGAGCACATCACGTCCGATCATGAGTCGTTCGAGTGTGGAGTCGAGCTCACCGATCTCATGGGAGCTGTCGGCGCCGAATCCCGCGATCGCCCCCTCGGTCCCGGTCCGGATCCCGGTCCAAACCTCAGCCTGGGGATCCTTTGGCCGCACGAAGAGCGTGTAGTCACCTTCGTCGTGGCCCGGGGAGACGACCGCTACGGCGTCCGGTTCATGGAACCCGGTCAGATACCAAAAGGCTGAGTCCTGGCGAAATGGATGCATCACATCATGGTTCCGGACCTCCTCGGTCGAGGCCGGAATAACAGCCAACCCGTTGGTCCCGACAATCTCGGCAAGACGGCGCCGATGTTCGGCGTATCGATCAGACATGAATGCCAAGTTACCGATCACTCCGACCAAGCGGATCGTCAGAAATGAACCTCATCATCAGTTGGCGAGCTGGAGATCCACGACGAGCGGGAAGTGATCTGAGCCAAAGGCCGGTCCGAGCTGTCGATCCCTCACCACCAGCGCCGGGCTCTGAAGCAGGTGATCGATCGGAATCCTGAGCAAAAGGCTCGACGTGGTTGGGAAGGTCGGCTGAATCCCAAATCCGATCTGAGAGTTTCGCAATTCGGTATCAGCGAGCAGCCGACGAAACGGAAAGGACCAAGGCGTTGCGTTGAAATCCCCGACCACGAGATACGAGCCGACCTGGTCTGCCGCCCAACGTCCGGCAAACTCGAGCTGTGCATCGCGGAGGTCGGCTCTCCTTTGCTCGGTGGGAGCCAGCGTGTGTGTCGACAACACCCATACCGGTTCGGGCCAACCCTCCGGAGTGAAGGTGATTTCCACGGCCCGTGGCTGTGTCTCCGCAAAGCCATATGAAACGCCTTCGACACCTGTCCCCCGCACCAACACCAATGTCCCGAAGATGAGATCGTCCGACCTGGGCCGAATGATCTCGTAGTCGAGGCCGGCGGCCTCCATCGCCACCTCCCATGGACGAGATGTCTCATGGAGAACGACGAGGTCCGGGTTGACCGTCTCGATGTACTCGATGACTTCGGCGTAGTTCTCGTTGGTCGACAG
>JBAVIK010000330.1:0-1788 GCA_049686815.1 Acidimicrobiia bacterium
GGCCCAAAGACTCTCAAGAGCTTGCGTGCCCAACTGGGAGTGGAGAACCTCGACGATCTGAAAAGTGCCGTTGAAGGACAACGTCTCCGGGAACTCCCCGGGTTGGGCGAAAAGTCGGAAGAGAAGATCGCCCGGGCCATCGAACGCCTGGGTCTCCATGGCAAGGATCGCAGGACACCGCTCGTCGAGGTCTTCGGGTTGGCTCAATCGCTGACCTCCCGGATCCGATCCATCGACGGTGTGGTTGCCGCCGCTCCGTGTGGGTCGATCAGGAGATTCTCGGAGACAGTTGGAGACATCGACATCGTGGTGGCGACCACTCGGCCGGAGGCCGTTTCGGAGACGGTCCTCGGATTCACCGAGGTTGCCGAAATCGTCGGTGCAGGTGAGACCAAGACCTCTTTCTTGACGAGGGAGGGCATGCAGGTCGATATCCGAACCGTCAGCCCTGAACAGATGGGATCGGCTCTGCTCTACTTCACCGGCTCGAAAGCCCACAACATTGCTCTTCGGCAGCGTGCAATCGATAGGGAAATGCTGCTGAGTGAATATGGCCTCTTCCATGACGAAGCAGTGGTCGCATCGAAAACGGAGGAGGAGATCTACGCCGCTCTCGACATGCAATTCGTCCCTTCGACCATGCGTGAGGGTGGGGGTGAGGTGGAGGCCGCGGGATCTGGTGATCTCCCGCAAGTGATCAATCGAAGTGATATCAGGGGTGATCTCCATTATCACTCCGATCGCTCGGGGGATGGTCGCTCGCCTATGGAAGACATGATCGAGGCTGGAGTCGCTGCCGGCTACGAATACATCGCTTTTACCGATCACGGGGAGGACCTGGCAATCAACGGCTCGTCCAGAGAGGAGATGCTCCGTCACAAGCATCGGATCAGCGTTCTGAACGATCGCTATTCACAAATAGAAGTCCTATTCGGTTGTGAGCTCAACATCGGGCCCGGTGGCGAACTCGATTACGACGCCGATTTCCGACTGGAGTTCGACTTTTGTGTTGCCTCGATCCACTCACACTTCGATCTGCCCCGTGACCGGCAGACGGCGCGCATTCTTCAGGCCCTCGCCGACCCGGCGGTGAGCGCGATTGGACATCTCTCCGGGCGGTACGTCGGCAGAAGACCGGGTGTCGAACTGGATGTTGACATGGTTCTCGAGGCTCTTCAGGTGACAGGTGTCGCCCTCGAGATAAATGGAGCGCTCGACCGTCTCGACGCAACCACAGACGTGACACGGGCTGCTTTGAGTGCCGGCGTTGACTTCCTCATTGACACAGACTCGCACCACGTTTCGGACCTCAAGAGAATGGATTACGGCGTTCTGTACGCACAGCGTGCTTGGGTGACGCCGGATCGGGTGCTGAACACGCTCCCGGCAAGCGAGTTCCTCGCCTGGTCCAAGCACCGACGTCCGTAGGCTCGGGGTATGGCCAAGAGGTATCGGGTGACCTCATCGACACGACGGGTCAACCGGTTGATGATGTTTATGACACGTCGTGGTCTTGGGACGGGCCAAGTGTTGATCACCACTGGTAGACGCAGTGGGGAAGATCGGTCGGTTCCGGTGTCCCCAATCGTCGTCGAGGGCATCGAGTATGTCGTTTCACCTTACGGCGAGGTCGGATGGGTCAGGAACGTCCGTGCCCGGCCTCAGGTATCCCTTCAGCATGGGAAGACCAAGAGGCGGGTTTTCCTCGAGGAGGTCACAGGCCGGGCCGCAGGAATCGCCTTTGCCTATCACCAACGGGAGTCCTACGCACGCAGGTTCATGGAGGTG
>JBAVIK010000331.1:0-1684 GCA_049686815.1 Acidimicrobiia bacterium
CGTCATCATTGTTCTGCTCTTGTTGGCGGCGAATCGGATACAGGATGTCTCGACCGTCGACGATCGAACAACCAACGTGGCTGATCTCGGGATAGGTGACTGCTTCGTGTACCCGGGTGACGATGTAGTCCCGTCGCGAGTTGAAACAGTCGACTGCTCGGCCATTCATTTTGCGGAGGTATTCGGTGTGGCACCGACCGGTGCAGATGATGAATGTGTTGCTCTGTTCGAGTCGTACACCGGTGCGGAGAACTATTGGGAAACCGGCTACATCCTTGGCTTCATCGATGTCAGCGAGACACAAATGCTGTGCTACCTGTTCGGAGCGGAAGATTTTGCCGGTTCGTTGGCCAACGCCTAGCCGAAGGTTCGCCACGCAATGCATTCGCCTGGAAGCGGGTACCGTCAGCCCATGATCTCTGCATTCGGGGTTTCGACAGCCCTTTTGTTGGTGGATGTTCAGAAGGGGGTTGACCATCTCGAACACTGGGGTGGTCCGACCGGTAGACGGAACAATCCAGAGGCTGAAGGGCAGCTCTCGATGCTGCTCACCGCGTTCCGCAAGGCGAGGCGTCCCATCATCTTCACCCTCCACGATTCACTGGAACAAGAATCCCCATTGAAACTGGCGCTTCCCAGCGGGCAGCCAAAGGTCGGCTTGGAACCAGAAGCGGGGGAGGAGGTCGTGGTCAAGCAGGTGAACGGTGCTTTCTTTGGCACCGATCTCAACCTCAGATTGCGGCGTCTCGGCGTCGATCGGCTGGTGATAGGCGGCTTCTTCACCAACATGTGCGTTGATACCACGACGCGTTCGTCAGGTAATCTCGGTTTCGATACCTATCTGGTCCCCGAAGCGTGCGCTACGACCAACCGCATTGGTTTCGATGGAGTCGATCACGACCCGAACGTTGTACACGATCTAGCCGTTGCCTCTCTTCACGGCGAATTCTGCACAGCTTTGACCGCCGACGCCGCGGCCGCTCTGCTGCTTCAGGACAGCCAACATCTGTTCAGGGCTCAGGGCAACGAATAGTGGCGGGGTCACGTAGTGGTGGTCGTCGCGGACGGCAGGCCTCCAACGCCGAACCTGACGAGCGCAGTAGTCGATATCGCCAGCTGAGAAACCCGTTCGCACCGGCCAGAATCCTGTCCGACGACCAGGTTGAGTCGATTCATCAGAGTGCCCTCAGGGTTCTGACCGAATACGGGATCAAGGTGCTGGAGCCGGAATCCAGGTCTATCTTCGCGAGTTTTGGTGCGGACGTGGACGAGAGCACCCAGATGGTGTATTTCGAATCGTCTCTCGTCGAGTCAGCCATGGCCACCTGTCCTAGCGAGTTTTGGATGCGCTCACGCGGGGGGTTGCGCGACGTGCATGTCGGTGGAGCCTCGGTCGCATTCCTCCCCGTTGCCGGACCACCTCATGCCATGGACCTGGAAAGGGGTCGCCGAACCGGGACACTCGATGACTATGTCGCTTTCGTCAAACTCGCCCAGACATACGACGTGATCCACGCCCTCGCTCCTTCGGTCGAGCCTCAGGATGTCGCGTTGGAAGAGCGACATCTCCAACTCACGTTGCCCCAGCTCCTCT
Organism: Acidimicrobiia bacterium; assembly: GCA_049686815.1. Lineage (GTDB taxonomy): Bacteria > Actinomycetota > Acidimicrobiia > Spongiisociales > ZC4RG35 > JBAVIK01. Next base: position 1,595 of record JBAVIK010000331.1, read on the forward strand.
ATAGCGACAAGATCCCTTTCATCTACGCCAGGGGGAGGGGAGGGGTGCTCGATTGCTTGGAGATGTTTCAGATCGCGTGGGGTATGGACC
>JBAVIK010000332.1:0-16951 GCA_049686815.1 Acidimicrobiia bacterium
CTCATTCACACAGTCAGCGATCGGGCCTGCGCTACTTGGCTTCCTGGTTCTCGTGCTAGCTGGGAGTTTCACCCTGTTTTCCTTCCGAGCCCATTTGGTGTCGAGCTCGCCACGACTCGAGTCGTTCGTCTCCCGAGAGGGCACATTCCTCATCAACAACCTGCTTCTCGCGGTTTACGCGTTCGTGGTGCTGATCGGGACGACATACCCTCTCGTACTCGAGGCATTCACCGGGACACAGGTAGGAGTTGGCGAGCCCTTCTTCAACCGACTCGCTGTCCCCCTCTCCTTTCTTCTCCTGCTAGTGATGGGGTTTGGTCCCATCACCCCGTGGGGACCCACTCACCCCGGTCTCATATGGCGCCGAACCCGCATACCTGCCGTGGTGGCGTTGGCGGCGGGATTGGTTACTGCCTTGACGGTCACGCGGATTGGCTGGGTCGCACTTGCGGTGACTCTCGGGACGTTCGTCGTTGCGACGATCGCTGGTCTACTGGTCGAGCAGTCGACCAACCGCAGATCGAAGCTCGATCTCGGGCCACTAACTGCGATGAACCAAGTGATCGTCGGAGACCAGCCATTTTGGGCGGGACAGCTCAGTCACGTGGGAGTCGTCTTGATGGCGGTGGGGATCGCCTTTGCTGCCAACCTCGGTGATCACCTGGAGGTTGAGCTGACACCCGGGCAAAGCGTGGAATTCGCCGGCCACGTGTTCACCTATGAGTCGCCATTTCTGTCCCAGAGTTCCAACAAGACGACGAGAGGAGCTCGGCTCAGCGTCACCAGGAATGGCGATCTTGTCGGCATCATCGAGCCAGCGGCTAACACTTTTGGCAACTCCAATACTGCGATCAGCACCCCTGACGTCCTGAATCGACCAGGTGGTGATCTTTACGCAAGCCTTCTCGATCTCGACTCAGCTAGCGCAACACTGACACTGGACACCTCACCGCTGATATGGCTTCTGTGGGTGGGTGGTCTTGTCGCCGCTGGAGGAGGATTCTGGTCGATGGCAGCCCGAAGACGGGAACGGGTCGGTGCCCCAGACCGTCAAAATGCCGATGCCTGAACGTACTCGCAACATAACCTTTGGTGCGGCCATCGTGGCGATGCTCATCTTGCTGGTGGGCCTGATCGTCACCAACCCGACACAGGCGGATCGTGTTGCCTCGCTCGGCTCCCGCATCAAATGCCCGGTCTGTCAGGGTGAATCGATCGCCAACTCTCCGGCACAGATGGCCAGAGACATGATGACGCTCGTCGATCTCCGCGTGTCCGAGGGAGTCTCAGATCAGGTGATTGTCGACGAGTTGCTTGCCTCGTACAGCGGAGCAGTCCTCCTCGATCCTCCGCCGAGCGGACAGACACTGCTGCTGTGGCTTGCTCCATTCGCCGCTCTGATAGTCGGCGCCGTCGTGATCCTATGGTGGAAGACTCATCCTCAGAAGTCGCAAACCCCGGACGAGGGTGCAGAAGTCGGTCGCCCGAAGCGACGTACCCTCGTCGGAGGATTGATCCTTGTCGGTGCCTTCGCTGCCGTCTCGATTGCCGCTGGATTCTTCCTCCAAGATCCGTCTGGGGCAACCAGCGGGGTAGCGCAAGTCGCCGCCGAAGATCTCGATTCGGTATCGAACGAGACGATGGAGGCAGTCATCGCTGCCAATCTTGACAATCCACAGATCAATGGGATGCGGCTCGCCCTTGCGGAGCGGTATTACGAAGCGGGTGACTACCGGTCTGCATTTCCCCACTATCTGGCGGTGGCCGAAGATGCCGATGCCACTGAAGATGAGGCTGTTGCCGCCCTCGTACGACTCGGATGGATGGCGTGGGACGGGAACGGTGCCGTTGATGCTGCGATCGGTCTCTTCGATCAGGCACTGGCCATCGATGGAGCGTCGCCAACGGCCCGATACCTCAAGGGTCAGGTCCTGTGGTGCGGGCTAGTAGACCCGGCCGCAGCAGCTGAGTTGTTCACCTCGGTACTCGCTGACGACGACCTTCCCGAGTCGTCGCGGACGAGGGTTCAGGCGGATCTGGATGCGGTGTCAGCCGGTGAGTCCTGCCTATGAGGGGACGTGGGATTCGTTGGGCCGGATATGCCGTGGCTCTGATGACCGTGGGCCTCGCTGTCGTCCTTGCTTCCAGGTTCGGCAACGACCCTGCGCTTGTCCCATCCCCCCTGATTGGCCAAACCGCACCTCGATTTCAGTTGCAATCACTCGACGGCCGAGAAACGGTTTCCCTCGACGATCTGGCAGGCGAGATCGTCGTGGGGAATTTCTTTTCATCGTGGTGTCTCGAATGCCGAAAGGAGCATGCTGATCTGGTCGCCACCGCCGACGCCTTCGCCGACCGTGGCGTCACCTTTGTCCAAGTCGCATATCAGGAAGAACCCGAAACGACGCTGAATTATCTGGCTGAGGCCGGGATGTCTCCTCAGACCAAATACCTGGAGGACGATTCCAGCAGGACAGCCATCGGCTACGGGGTGTTTGGTATTCCAGAAACATTCTTCATCGACGAGTCAGGCGAAGTTGTGGGAAAGATCATCGGCGAGGCCGACGCGCTGATTCTGGGCGCCACGATCGACGCCATCAAACGAGGTGAGTCCCCTGGTCAGACTGTCACCGGCGACACACAACAGCGAGCCCCTACGGGGTGATCAGCTCCACCGACACCTCTTCGAAACTGACATTGTCCAGGGCGGCTGACCCGGTGCCCAGCAGGAAGACGTCGAAGAAACCCAGGAGATAGTTGTCGACTATTGGCACGATTCTCCCCGGGGCGATTGGGCCGGTGAGGCCAAGTTGAGATCCGAACGGCGAGAGCAAAGGCGCAACCACAAAGTCATTGTGGGCAGCACCCTCGACTCCCAGCCAGTAGGTGACCTCGGAACTGCGACCTGCCAGACCTCGCAGGACTGAGTCGTTCTTGGTGTCACGCCAACTGTCAGATCTCATGTAGAGGCTCGGGCGAGTAACAGCGTTGCGGATTACTCGATCGGGCAAGGGCTCAACCCAGGGGTCGAGACCCACGACGGCGTCGCACCGCTCATCCTCCAAACAGAGCTTCACCGCCGCTCCACCACCGGTGGAGTGCCCATAAACACCCACCCGGGTCAGGTCTGCCACCGCCCCCAAGCGCCCAAACGGGCCCCCTTCACCCTCCTCAAGACCATCAAGAATGGTGGTGATGTCGGCGGCGAACGTAGAGATCAGCACGTTGCCTGCCTCGAGATACGCCTCCTCACCGACCTCCTCTTCGTCGGGGAGAGCATTGGGATCAAACTCGATCACTGAACCGTCGTCCATTCGGGTCACAACCGAGCCGAAGGTGTGGTCCGGGGCTATAACCATGTATCCGTTGGACACCAGCGTTTCGATCTGGTTAATCGCAATGGTGCGAAAGCCGTTCCATCCGTGGCTGTAGACGATTACAGGGAAAGTCCCCTCAGCCGGTGGCAGGGAGGCGTAGCCGTTCGATTCCACATAGCGGGTGTGGTCGAGGAACCAGGATGGAAATCCCAGGTTCAAGGCGACCGCCGGGGCCACGACATCCCAATCTTCGCTCCACTTCGCCGGTTCCAATCCTTCCACCGGTTTGGCCGGATACCAGACCTGGGCCATGAATCTTCTCGGGCCCACGGGGTTGGGGCCGTAGATCTCATCCCGATTCGGATCGGTGATCTCGAATGTCGCGGTTCCGATTGTCTCGGGGCCCGAGGGGATTGGAAGTGTTGGAACCGGCAATCCCACGGCCAGGAGCGCAGCCAGACCCACACCCGCCACACCGCCGACGGCCCGTGCGATTCGATTTGACCACTTGAGATTCCGATCGATGAACAGCACATCTCCCACGGCGAGACCCACCGCCAGGACGTAAAGCGGAACCAACTGCCATCGATAGCCTTCCACCTGCAGCTGGAGGACCAATGCCGCCACGAGGACGACCGCGACGATGCCACGTTTGGGACGGACCCCGAAGACGGCCGGCCACAAGACCGCGAACAGCGTCGCAAATACAAGAAGCAATTCGAACTGTCTCAACTGGAAGCGAGGTTAAGAGTGATCGGCTGGCTAGTGGCTGTGGTTCAGCCGAAGAAACTCCAGCTACCAGGGATGCGGGTGCCCTGATGGAAGACCATCTGCCATCTACCGGCTCTGCGGACCCAAACCGAGGACCGACGTGCTTCCTGACCGGCTTGACCCACCGTGCGATAAGTAACCAAAGCCGAGTCGCCAGCGAGCTCCCTCACCGCAAAATCCCGAACCAGGACCGGAGCATGCTGCTCGTTGACCATCATGTCGATCAGCATGTTCTTGTGATACACCCGCCCCGAGCTCCCAAACTCCATGTAATCACTACGGAGCAAGAGATCGAGACGATCGGCGTTTCCTCTCGTCTTCGGGTCGAGGACTTCCATCTCGAGTGCGCGCAACTCTTCGTACCACGGATGCTCGGCTTCGTTGATCCTGCGTATTCGGTCCACTGGTCTCCCGATGGGTGCTCTCACCCACAGAGTAGGCCCCTGAATCTATCCGGCCAGCGAAATCAGCTCGTTGAGCCACGCCTCGATCTCGGAGGCGTCTTTGACCCCGGCCCATTCCGTCACCACGGTTTTGTCGTGTGCGATCAGGATCGTCACCGGCTGATACGGGATCCCATACTTGGCGAAGATGTCCTCATCACCATCCAGACCCCAAAGCACCTTGCCCGAACGGAAGTAGTCCATTCCCGCTTCGGAGGTTGCGGCTTGGCTTCCTTTCCATGCAGGAGCAACGAAGTCGATCTCATCCCCATACACGGCCGCTAGACCGTCAACGACGGGCAACTCCCGTCGACACGTCGGTCACCATTCCGCCCAGAACACCAGATACACCGGCTTCTGACCTTCCGAGAGCGTGTACGAAGTGCCGTCGTCCAACTCCAGAGTGAAGTCAGGTGCCACGGGTCGGCCAGAATCGGTGGTCGCGGTTGCGTCGGGCGCTGTCGTTGCATCCGGCGGTGTTGTTGCGTCTGGAGGCGACTGGACGCCGTTCTCGGTTGTCTCTGGACCTTGACCGGGATTCACAGGCCCACCGGTCGATGCGACCGTATCGACTGCGGCTCCACCGCACGCAGACACGATCAACAAGGTAATTGCAAAGCGACGCACGTTGGGACACGCTAGATCTCTGTGGGTTTATACGAGGTAAAGGCCGAAACGACGTGTGCGCTGGAGTTGGGTCTTTAACCGGTACAATGCGCCACCCGTGCCAAAAACGACATTGTATTTCGCCTATGGAGCCCTCCTCGACCCCGATCGCATCTCGGCCGTGGCCCCCGGTGCCCGATTCCTGTTCACTGCTCACTATCCGGAAACCAAACTCGGTTTCTTCACCTCCGGATCGGAAGCCATGCCCACACTCATCAAAGAATCGGGCAACACCGTTTGGGGAGGTGTCTTCGAAGTGCCGGCCGATCAGGTTGAGTCTCTGGTAGCTGCGGAAAAGGCGGAGGGTCGCTCCCCTGGTTTCGATCACAAAGCAGTCGATCGCGAAGGCAACAAATACGATTGCCTCGCGTTTGTCGCACCGGGCGACGCAAACGGGGACCACCAGCCGTCATCCGAGTACCTGCAGGCGATGGTCAAGGGAGCTCGACATTGGAGTCTCCCAGCCGGTTGGGTGATGGGCCTCGAGGACCTCGAGGAAGACCCTCTCTTCTCCTAGCCGAAGGACCCGGTCAAACCGGGTCCTTCACACAGACTTACTTGCTAGCTGGATTCTTCTACGGGGAAAATGCGATATAAGGCCCAGGCAATGACGGCGCCGATCAGGGGCGCATAGATGTACAGCCCAAGCTGGCTGATATCTGCACCGCCGACCACAGCAGGCCCGAATGAGCGAGCCGGGTTGACCGATGCGCCCGAGGAGGTGATGCCAGCCAGGTGGACGCCCACCAGTGTGAGTGCGATCGCCCCAGGAGCTGCCGTCCCACCACGCTTGACCGCAACCAGGATCATCCAAACGAACACAGTTGTCAGGACTATCTCGACTATGAGAGCCAGCTTGAAGTCGGTGTACGTGGTGGCCGTCGAGGCTACGGCGGCGCGGTCGGTCGCAACCCAAATCACCGCTGAGGCCAGCGACGCCCCGGCGAATTGGCCGATCCAATAGGCGATCGCGTCGCTAAAGGACATCTCCTTGTTCAGCAGGAAGCCCAGAGTGACCGCAGGGTTGAAGTGTGCGCCAGAGACATGACCGAGTGCCCAGATGGCCGCCAGCAGAGCAAAACCAAAAGCAAAAGCGATCGCGATGATCTGCGCAGCGCTACCCGCTCCAGCCACGGTGAGAATTCCCAGCGAGCCGAGGCCCACGAGGATGAATGTTCCCAGCAGTTCGGCCAGGGTTTTGTGAATGATCAATCTGGTCTCCTCTCTAGGTGAGTCCGGGGTTTCGACCCCGCCCGATTTCTAAAGGTTTCGTCGCCATCAGGCTATTTCACTCCGCGTCGGTTGAGCGGGAATGTCAGGCCCGGTCGAGCTGAGACACTTCGGCGCCACCCGCAACGCTGCTCGTCTTCACGGTGGCTGGGCGTCCAGGGCAGCTGCTGCCATCATCGCCCCGTGCTAGCTGCCCTCAACATTGGCGCCGTGGTCGCCGGAGTCGCCGGTGGCGTGCTTGCCGCCTCGATCGTCGGTTTCGGACTCGCCGGAGCGCTCAGCATCCTCGGGGTCGAGAGTGGAGCCGACGTCGGCTTGGTTCTGGGAATTCTCATCGGCCTGCTCATAGGTGGTTGGCTTGCTGGGACAAGAGCCCGACACTCGGAGCGGTTTCATGGTTCGGTGACAGGCCTGGTGATGGCATTTGTGATAATGGTGATAGCGGTTCTCGGTGGTAGCCCGGCACCGACGAGCCAGATCCTCCTCATGGCTCTTCTGGCAGTCCTCATTGCAGGTGGAAGTGGATGGTTGGCGGGTAGACGGAAACAGCGGGTCACCTAAACTCCAGCATGCGAGCTCGTTGGACGGCCGCGGCGCACAGCGACGCTGCGCGTTGAGGAAAGTCCGGACTCCACAGGGCAGGGTGCTGGATAACTTCCAGGCGGGGTGACCCGACGGAAAGTGCAGCAGAGAGCAGACCGCCGATGGCGCTTGGTCTCACGACCAGGTCGTACAGGCAAGGGTGAAACGGTGGTGTAAGAGACCACCAGCGGCACGGGCGACCGTGGCGGCTAGGTAAACCCCACTCGGAGCAAGGCCAAACAGGGACACCGACGGCCCGTCGATCAAGTCCCGGGTAGGCCGCACGAGCGCGATGGCAACGTCGCGCCCAGATGGATGGTCGTCGCCTGTCGAAATCGGCAGGTCACAGAATCCGGCTTATAGACGAGCTCGCCAACGTTGGGGTGGCCCACCATGCAGGGTGGGCCATTCCACCCACCGCTACCACCGTCGACCGGCCACAGAGCCTTCGTGGCACGGACATGTCTAGGTCGGTGCTTCCCGCCATAATCAATAGGGTGATTCCAACCGCAGGAGATACCAGGTTCCCCTGGGGTAATGAGCAAACCCCTTATCTCGAGATGGGAGGTGAGGTTCCGGTTCGGGCCCTGGTTGAGCAGTTCTACGACATCATCGAAGAGGATTCTCCGGCTCTTCGTGAGATGCTTCCCACCAACACCAGGGTCACCAGGGACAAGTTCTTCGAGTATTTGTCTGGCTGGCTGGGCGGTCCGCCACTGTATGAGGAGAAGCGTGGTCACCCCCGACTCAGGATGCGACACATGCCGTTTGTAATCGGTGATACCGAGGCCGACGAATGGATGCGCTGCATGACAAAGGCGATATCCATCCAAGAGCTACCCACTCCGTTGAAGATTTTCCTCGAGATGCGTTTCCACGAACTGGCACTACACATGCGAAACCAATGACCCTCGGCGAACCGACTCACAAAGGATTCCACACCGACCAGGCCATCTAATCTCACGTTTCTGTGTGTGGCAGGTTCTCTATTACCGGCGACCTCGACTTCTACGCCGAGTACTTCGGCGTGGAAGACGTGGTCACTGATGAGCTCGAAAAGAGCTGGAATGTTGCGCCGACTGACCCGGTATATGTAATCGCCGAGCGGGACGGGATCCGACAGCTCGACTCCATGCGGTGGGGTCTCGTCCCTCACTGGGCCAAAGACACCAAATCCATACACATAAACGCCCGCTCCGAGACCGTCGCTACGACACCTGCGTTTCGCGACTCCTTTTCACGCAAGAGGTGTTTGATTCCAGCAGACGGCTTCTACGAGTGGGAGCCTCCCGAGTCGGGTCGGACACCCCACTGGGTGTATCGAGCCGACGGGCACCCGATGGTGTTCGCCGGGATATGGGCGTCCCGTGTCGATCCGGCCACAGATGTATGGCACAGGACATGTTCGATCATCACCCGAGACGCTCAGGGGGTAATCGCCGCGATCCATCACCGGATGCCTGTTCCGTTGGTGCCCGAGGCGTGGGATTCGTGGTTGGACCGGGAGCTGCAAGATCCTGAGGCTGTCTATTCCCTGCTCCAACCGATCGACTCGAGCGAGATCATGGAGCACGTCGTCTCGCGTGACGTCAATTCGGTACGAAACAATGAGCCAGGACTTCGGGAACGAGTCGAGCCCGAGACGCTATTTTGAGCGTCACCGGGTACCCCTACCTCCCAGGTGAGCACCCGCCGATGAGGCTGAGGAAAGTGTCGCTCGGTTACGCGACAAACCTCCGATAGGCGAGCTGGATTGGGTACTCTTTCAACGCTCTGAGTCTCGCCAGACGCACTCCGGTCTTCCTTCTCGTCGTGTTCGCCACGGCCTGTTCCACCATCCTCGGGGACACCCCGATCGGGACCCGAGGAAACGGAGAGTCAACCGCCTCGTCAGGCACTGAACCTGATCCCGGGGCATGCTTGAGACCAACAGGGGGCTCAGGCCCAATTGACACCGGGAGTCGCTCGCGTGATGCCCTATTCATATCCGGCGAAATGTTCGTTTGCGCCGCCGATGTCGTTGTGGTCTCGGAGGCGAACCTCAGTGAGGTCATTGTCGGGGCGCAGTTAGCCGCTGCGTTGGGCGGTCCGCTCTTGTTTCCCGACGAGAGACTGTCGGCGGAAGTGGGGCGACTACACCCCAACCGACTTCATGTGATCGGCGACGTAACCGTGAACGCCCCGGCTGGTACATCCGTGGAGATACACGACGTCGACGGGGCAGTCGATCTCGCGAAATCGACATTGGGTGTCACGGACGAAATTCAGCTACCCGCCGTTCCTGACGCCTCCACCGTGATAGCGACGTTGGATGCCCTCGTTTCAGGCAGCCGAGTGGTGCGACCTCAGCCCACTGCCGACGGCACCGCACCTGCGACAACGACCATCGACGAGACCGAGTTGGTCACCGGCCTTGCCGTGGCCAACGATGCCAGATCCATTTGGATTGTCGACGCATCTGATCCGGTGACCGTCCTACTCGCCGGTGCCATGGGCCACGCAGTCAACGCGCAGCCGGTTGCTGTGGACGGCAGTGACCTCCTAGGCAGCCCCGAGGTGGGCGTCGCCCTCCAGGGCGAGCAGAAATCGATCCGGTTTGTGGGCAGCACACCTGAAGCCGATGAATGGGAGCTCAGTGTTCTGACCTCTGGCCAACAAGTACCCGGCGGCGGGTTTGTACTGCTGCCTGATTCTCCCCGTCGATACGTCGCCTTCTATGGCCATCCGGAGACAACCGCTCTTGGAGTTCTGGGAGAGCAGGGCGGGGAAGAGACCATCGAGCGAATGCAGCCTTTCCTCGACGCCTTTGCCGGCGATGGAGCCCAAGTGATACCGACCTTCGAGATAATCGCGACGGTCGCAAGCGCTGGCCCGGGAGACGACGGCAACTACAGCTATGAATGGCCAAACGAGACGTTCGCTGACCTACTGGAAACCGCCGAGCGGCACGATGCCTACGTACTCCTCGACCTCCAGCCGGGACGCTCCGACTTCCTCACCCAGGCCAAGCGATACGAAGACCTGCTCAAGCTTCCCAACGTAGGGCTGGCTCTCGACCCTGAGTGGCGTCTCAAGCCCAACCAAGAACACCTTCAACAGGTCGGAACCGTCGACGCCGCAGAGGTCAACACCGTGATCGAATGGCTGGCCGACCTCGTGCGGGACAACGCCCTACCCCAAAAGATGCTCGTACTCCACATGTTCCGCAACGAGATGATCACCAACAGGGAAAATCTCGTTGACAGGCCAGAACTCCAGGTGGTCACCCAGATGGATGGTGACGGTCAGGAGTCCGCGAAAGACGCGACGTGGGCGCGGATCCGCATGGGATTCGAGGATGCTTTCTGGGCGTGGGGATGGAAGAACTTCTTTGACGAAGACGAGCCGGGACCGCCCACTCCGGAAAGCACCATTGGCAAACAGCCAAGCCCGGTTTACGTCAGCTACCAGTAGACCTGGCAATATCCTCACTCACGATCGGAAGGAAGATCTGTGACCAAATTCGCCTACTTCTGCGGTCACGAGCAGTGGCACCCCGAAGAACTCGTCGAGCACGCCGTCCTGGCGGAGAAGTCCGGGTTTGACATGGTTGTCGTCTCGGAGCACTTCCATCCGTGGGTTGACGACGCCTCTGCTTCTGGTTTCGCTTTCGCGACCATCGGGGCGATGGCCGCCGCCACCTCGAAACTCGAGTTCGCCACGGGCGTCACCACCCCTCTGTTCAGGTATCACCCCGCGGTGGTTGCACAGGCTGCCGCCACCCTCGATCGCCTGTCAGGGGGACGATTCACTCTGGGAGTGGGAACCGGTGAGAACATCAACGAGGGCCCACTTGGGTATGTGTTCCCCAACTATGCGGAACGCAACGCACGAATGAGCGAATCGCTTCAAATCATGAGACGTCTTCTCGATGGGGAGAAATTGACATTCGACGGTGACTTCTACAAGACCGACCGAGCCAAGCTCTACTCCCCACCCATAGGCGCAGTGCCGATCCTGATGGCAGCGGGAGGCCCAAAATCAGCCACCCTTGCTGGTCAACTGGCCGAAGGTGTTGTCACATCGGTCAAGGACCCGGCGGAGACGTTTGATCGAGTCATCGATCCGCTGCGTGCTGCCGCGTCTGAATACGGGCGGCCAGATCCCACGGTGCTGGCAACCAGATGGTCGATATTCGCAGCCGGCGGGGAGGAGGCCTGGGAAGCCCTCTATTCCTGGCGGGGCCTGCGCGCTCCAGGTCGCCTCGAGGCCGTCGACCCAAAGACCCTTCGCGAGCGCGCCGATGAACTACCCCGTGAGGAGGTGCTGGGCCGCTACACACTTGTCAATTCGGTCGAAGAAGTCGTCGAGGCCTACCGGCCGCTAGTGGAAAGGGTGGGCGCCGACATCGTCACCTTTCAGATGGCTTCTCTCGACCAACCCGCCCTCATCGAGCTCCTGGGCAAAGAGGTAGTGCCGATTCTGCGTTCAGGTGCACAGGTCAGTTGATCCTGGTGATCAGCTCGACGAGCTGGAGGAGGTCCTGAACACCCTGTGGGCTGAGGTCTGGCTGGCGGGACGCAACCAATAGCGACGGGACGATCTCGCGTAACGCCGGCAGAATTGTCGCTGCATCATCAGTCTGAGCAGACAAAAGTCTCTCCACTGGAAGGATCATCTTGTCGGCAATGCCGGCCCCGAAGCTGGCGAAAAGGTCGATTCGATACCCGTCATGGCTGCGGGTCACCATCTGGCGGGTGCCACCATCGTCGAGAGTCACTACGACGGTTTGAAACTCCACCCCCCCTTCGTTGAGAGTCTGACCGACCGCAGCTGTCAACTGACCAGTGAGCAGGACCCCCGCCCCCTGCCCGAATCCAGACCAGAAATTGGCCGCAACAGAACGATCACCGCTGTTCAGAGCAGCGGCGACCTGGGCAAAGGTGGCTCCTTCCGCCAGCGAAGCCAGGGCTGCCTGACCAGGAAATACGAGGCTGCTTGCAGCATCGAAGTCTGGGGTGTTGAGGTAGCCGACCAGTTGACGGACCGCCGCCTCGGGTGTGTCTGCACCTGCCCCCAAGGCGAGGGTGTCGGTTGTAGTCCCACCGCCGCATGCAGCGGCAAACACCACGATCGCCATCGCCGGCCTAAAGGTCTTGAGCCACATATTCAGGAAGTCTTCCGGTGCGAACAACGTCCTGTCGACGTGGGCCGATGTTCAATCCCAACGCGAACCAAAGCCAGATGAGATAGGCGAGACCCACGACCTCCATGACCCAGCGCCACGGGTCGGCCAAGGCCCTTTCCCACGCCATAGACCAGAAAGGCATGGGCCCAGGCGGAATCTCCCATCCGAAGAACGGCCAGAGGAACACATTCTGGTTCACCCACATGCCGTCGAGCAGAAGATGAAACAACCAACCAATGCCGACCGCCATCCACGCTCGTCGCCGTCGTCCCCGACGAGTGAAGACCAGGACAACGACCATGTACATGGTGGGGGCGAGGAGTGAATGAAACCAAAGCTCTCCTGTTGAATAGCGGCTGGCGAAGAACATGGTGCCCAAGGGCAGATCGACCAGATCTGGAAGGATCGCACCAAGCAGAAGGAAGCGGACATCGACTTTCGGATCGCGAAAGATCCACCTGAACAGCCACAACGTGGCGCCTAGTTGCCATAAAAGCATTTCTGGCTCCCCATGGTGATTGCGGCCGTCAGCCTATTTCCGTCTGAAAGCGCTTAGGCGACGAGGAGACGCCGACAATGGACACACCGTGGCAAGTCGTCAGCGAAGGTCTCTTCCTGCTCCGCTGGAGAGAGTGCCATATGACACCCTCCACACACACCATGGTCGAAGGATGCGACTGCCACCCCTTCTTTGATCCTCCGCAACTTCTCGTAGAGCTCCATCAGATCGTCATCGATCGGGGCGATCGCCTCCTTCTTCCGTTCTTCCTTGCGGGCCAGCTCGCCGTCAATCTGCTTCCACTGCGCCTTTATCGAATCCTCCAACCTCTCGTGTTTGGCGTGTGCCTCTGCAATCTGACGGTCGAGACCGCTCACTACGTCACGAGAAGGATCAATCGATTCGAGCATCTGTAGAACTTTTTCCTCCATCGCCTCCCGCTGTCCCTCGAGACTCTGGACTTCAAGTCTCATATGCTCAGTTTCCCGAGAGCTCATTCCACCGGCGAAGAGTCTGGTCTCATGTTCGCGGAGTTTGATCTCGAGAATCTCCAACTCACCTTCAGACTTGTCCAGGCTGAGCTCGAGTTCTTTCAGCTCGCGGGCGGCGGTCTCCTTCTCCCGATTCAGCGACCCGAGGAGGTCGTGGACAGACTTGTACTCCTCGAGTTCGGGCAACGACTGCCGCTGCTCCAACAGCCTGTCGATCTGGAGATCCAAGTCCTGCACGTCAAGCAGGTCTGCGAGGCTGAGAAGTTCCATTCGGCTGTCGGAGAGTAGTGCCGGTTCAGCCCCATGTACTCGGGTCGAGCCCTGTTAGATCCACGACCTCTGTCTCCGTCGTCTCCTCCACCACCTTCAGCAGCGCGGAGATTCCAGGTCGTTCGGTTGCTACGTGGCCCGGGTCAACGACAGAGAGACCCAGATCGAGAGCTCGAACTGCGCGATGGTGTGGCACATCACCGGTGACCAGGGCGTCCGCCAACTCCGCTGCGCTCTCGATGAAGGATGCTCCGGACCCGGGGACTACCGCCACCCGCGGAACTGGGTCGTGACGATCGCCGTTGACGCGGAGACCCGTGGAGCCAAATGCGTCCGAGATCATGGCATCGAGCACAGCCAGATTTCCCTCGAAAGTCCCAAAACGGCCAATCTGAGGGCCCACAGCGTCAGGGCTGTCTCCGAAGGGCTCAACGTGCCTGAGATTCAGCAGGGACGCCAAGGCGTCAGAACTCCCGCCCGGGGCCGCATCAAAGTCAGTGTGAGTGACGAGCAAGCTGACTCCGAGTTGAATCAGACGAAACGCCCTCGACTCCGCCGACCTCCCTGCCAGGATTCTCCGGGTCGGCGCAAAGAGGAGAGGGTGATATGTCACCAGGAGGTCGACTGGATCCGCTTCGAGGGCGTCGACAACATCTTCGGTGACCTCATGACAGACACCAACGGTGACCACGGACGCATGCTCATCCCCTAACTGAAGACCAACCGGGTCCCATTCGGCGGCGTTTGCTGGGTGGGTCCGTGTTGCCAGGCCCTTCACCACATCGGCGACAGTCATCATTTGCCGCATCGTAGGCTTCGACCATGGATCTCTCCTCAGCTATCGACTGGGCTCCTCCAGCCCAATGGCAACGAGTGACGGTCATCGATTCCCACACCGGAGGCGAACCGTTCCGTCTGGTCGTCGACGGTCTTCCAGAAATCCCGGGCGACACGGTCCTGGCGAAGAGACGGTACGCCGAGGTCAACCTCGACGGACTTCGCCGTGCCCTGATGTGGGAGCCCCGGGGTCACGCCGACATGTACGGAGGCTGGATAGGCGATCCTGTCGAGTCGGACAGTGATCTCTCCGTCCTCTTTGTTCACAACGAAGGCTTCTCCACGATGTGCGGGCACGGCATCATCGCACTTTGCAAGGTGGCCCTCGACACAGGGATCGTCCCACAGAGCGGAGTCGAGACGACCCTGCGCATCGATACACCAGCTGGTCAGGTGACTGCCGTTGCTACGCACACCAAAGGGACGGTGACCACGGTTCGTTTTCTCAACGTCCCTTCCTTCGTCGTCGAGCTCGACGCCAAAGTCGACGTCGACGGGCTGGGTTCCGTCGAGTATGACCTTTCCTTCGGAGGAGGCTTCTATGCGTACGTCGATGCGCCAAGTATCAACCTCGACTTGACCGAAATGACCGGAGTCGTCTCGGCGGGCCGGGCAATCAAACGGGCGATCGTCGAGAGCCGGGACATGGATCATCCCGGAGACGCTGACCTCGGGTTTCTCTATGGAGTCATCTTCACCGGACCTGCGGAGAAGGCCGGGAACCACAGCCGGCATGTGTGTGTTTTTGCCGACGGGGAGGTCGACAGATCGCCAACTGGCACCGGAGTCAGCGGGAGACTCGCCATACTTCGGCTTCGAGACTCACTCGCTATCGGTGAGCCGGTGACCATCGAATCGATCACCGGGAGCGAATTCGAGGGCAGAATCGCTGCGACTGTGCTGATCGGCGAAAACGATGGCATCGTCCCCGAAGTCGGTGGCAGTGCCCACATCCTCGGTAGATCCGAATTCTGGTTCGATCCGGAGGATGACCTGGGCCGGGGATTCTTCCTGCGATGACGCGTAGAATCAGCTCATGACATCCCCCAAAGATCTCCCGGCTCGAGCAACAGCCCAGTACGAGGCACTGTCAGACAATCAGAAGCTGGGTTTCACGGCGGAGTTTCACCGTCGAAGAAGGTCGCTTTGGGTGATGCTCCTCCTCGCTCTGTTCTTCCCGATACAGCTCTTCTTTCTGGGAAGAATCGGGCTGGGGGTCCTTTTCATTCTGACAGGTGGCGGATTCGGGATCTGGTACGTGATCGAGTGGTTCCTGACGCCCGGTCGAGTCAGAAGGTACAACGAGGGATTGGCCTTCGAAATCCTCGGTCGACTCGACGCCGCCTAACCCGCCACCACCTACATCTGGTCGGCCACTGTCAGCGGCAAATCTAGGTTCAGCGCGTGCGGTATTCTCGTTTGACACCCTTCTGAGGAAGCACATGAAGCTCCGGATTCTCCTTGTCCTAGTTGCTCTAGCCGCAGTGGCGTGCTCGCCGGCCGATTCTGAGGCCACCACCACGGTCGATGCGACCACTTCGACTGACAGCCAACCCGTGGCCACGACCGAGCCTGCACCAACAACGACTGCCGCTCCGGTTGCGACGACCACAACAGCGACATCCACCCCGTCAGTATCTGCAGTTGCCGTCGAACCGACACCAACAGTCGGCGTCCTCCTCCCCTATGGGCCTGGCGGCGAGGAGCTGTTCGAGCCTGGTTCTGTGGAGGCGCACTGGTATCAGTGGAACAACTTCTACGTGGTCCTCTATCGAGGCTACGACGCATCGACAGGAAACCCGATATGCGCTGGTAACTCGATCCTGGTGCCAGGCGTGGGTTTCAACAATGTGACAAATTCGCCAATCAACGGCACCGCAGACTCGGTCTGCGTCGATGCCGCCAGGATCGCCGAGCAACCGGCCGGAGCCAGGGCTTGCGGCGCCCTCCTCTACTACGTGACTGAGATCCCTACCGACCTCGACGGCGATCTCTATGGGACGTTGGAATTGAACGACGGTTCGGGTTGGATTGGCCAGACTTCGTCGGCCACATCCGACCTGGCGAACACGCCTATGTTCGAACCCGACCAAACCGCCTACGAGTTACCCCCGAGCGACGTCGCCGAGGGCGGCCTGATCACTTGCGGCTAGCTCTCGTCTTTAGAGAACTTGGGTCAAACCACCGTCGACAACCATGATTTCGCCGGTCACATAGGAGTTCGTCGCGAGAGCCAAGACCGCCTGAGCAATCTCATCAGCGGTAGCCGCGCGGCCTAGAGGCGCCTTCTCGGCGACCAACCGATGCATCTCGTCCCAATCCTCGGTCCATGGAGTCGTCACAAGACCGGGTGCCACTGCGTTGACACGCACAGGTCCCACGGCCTTCGCCAACAACACGGTCATCTGGTTGAGTGCCGCCTTGGTCATCGAATACGCAACCGAAGAACCAATCGGACGGACACCAGCAACAGAAGTGATATTGATCACATTCCCGTCCGGGGAGTCTCGTAGATGAGTCATGGCAGCTTTGGTGAGCCACCACGTGCCGTAGACGTTCACTTCGAAGGTCTTCTTGAAAATCTCGTCGGACAAGGCTTCGAGATCGTGATGAGGCACGCTGGTCGTCCAGCCGGCGTTGTTGACCAAGACATCAAGCCGCCCGAAACGGCTGAAGAC
>JBAVIK010000333.1:0-8933 GCA_049686815.1 Acidimicrobiia bacterium
CCCCAGAGTCTCGCCGATCGTTCCAGTTGAGAAGGGCAGGTAGGGGGACAGAGCGACCCGAATCGCCGAGATCGCCTGGATGGCGACCCATAGAATCGTCCCGGCCCTCGTCGAATCGGTCTTCACAACTCGCCAGGGCTCTGTGGCATTGAGGTAGGCGTTCACCTCGGTCGCTGCGTCCATCGCTGCCCTCAGCCCGGCGCGCAATTCCACGCCCTCGATGTGCCCGGCGACCTTGTCCAGCGTCCGCGGACCAAGTTCGAGGATCGCCCGGTCGGTGTCGTCGAGATCTCCAGGATCGGGAACCTTGCCATCGAAGTTGCGTGTCGTGATCGTCAGGACCCGGTTGACCAGGTTTCCCCAGGTGGCCACCAGTTCTTCGTTGACCCGTCGAATCAGCTCCTCATCACTGAAGTCTGTGTCGTTTTGCTCGGGGAATGCTGCAGCGATCGCGTAGCGGAGAGCGTCGGGTTGTACCCGGTCCGCGTACCATCCGATGGATCGACCCACGCCCCGGCTCACCGAGGCTTTGTCCCCTTTGAAAGTCAAGTACTGGTTAGCGGGGACGTCCGTCGGCAGATTGAGGTCTCCGCGTCCCATCAACATTGCGGGCCAGATCACGGCGTGAAAAGGGATGTTGTCCTTCCCTACGAAATAGTAGGACTCGGCTTCGGGGTCCTTCCACCACTTCTCCCATTGATCAGGCTCATCGGTGTACGAGGCCCATTCGATTGCAGCCGACAGATAGCCGATGACGGCGTCAAACCAGACGTAGATCTTCTTTCCGGGCCCCAGATCGTCTACAGGTATTTCGACACCCCAGTCGATATCCCGTGTGATCGCTCTGACTGGCATGTCCTCGACCATGCCAAGAGCCCAGTTCTTGACATGCTTCCGCCACGTGGTCTGACCTTCCAGCCACTCCCGGAGCCGATCGGTGAAGGCGGGAAGGTCGAGGAAGAAATGATCTGTCTCTCGTCTGACCGGTGTGGCTCCGCTCAGCTTGGAACGAGGATTGATCAAGTCGATGACGTCGAGAGTGCGACCACAATTGTCACATTGATCCCCGCGGGCGTGCTCGTATCCACAATGGGGGCAGGTCCCTTCGACGTACCGGTCGGGGAGGAATCGTTGGGCTTCCGGATCGAAATACTGCTCTGACTTGCCTTTGACGACGTAACCGTTCTCGAGGAGCCTCAAGAAGAAGTCCTGTGTCACGTGTGCGTGGTTTTCCGTCATTGTCGTGGTGAAGAGGTCAAAGCTGATGCCGAGCCGTTCCCAATAACTGAGAAACTCCGGGTGGTAGGTGTCGACCACCTCGCGGGGTGTGATGCCAAGCTCCTCAGCTTTCACCGTTATCGGGGTTCCGTTGGCGTCCGAGCCCGAAACCATGAGCACGTCGTTGCCGGCGAGGCGGTGGTACCGGGCGAAAATGTCGGGGGGCAGGTAGGCACCAGCCAAATGGCCTAGATGTCGTGAGCCCGATGCGTAGGGCCAGGCAACGGCAACGAGTATCCGACGTGTCATAGGCGAGGCAGGGTATCGCGGGTGGGTTTGAAAGCTGAGCGGATAAGTCCGGCATATGGGTGCCGGCTCGGCAAGCCGAACAGCTTGTGAGATTGCTTTGGAAGCTCCAACGCCTCAATAGCGGTGCGCTACTGCCTGAGGTTTGCGCTCAACGGGGAATCGGGACCCCAGGCTCGGGGACATGGTCGGTGGCGCGGTCGGCGAGGATGACACCCGTCAGGATCACGATGGCGCCGATGACGATGGAAACCGTCAGGGTCTCGTCGAGGAAGATCACGGCAAGTGCCACCGAGACGACCGGAACCGCGTAGCCGGTCAGAGCGAGGCGCGAGGCCGGGTTGGTTGCGGCCCCTACCAGGAACGAGGCAAATGCCAGGGTGGTGCCCAACGCCCCAACTCCGGCTATCAACCACCAGCTGGTGGTGTCTACCGACGCCACATCGATTTCAAAGAGTAAGGGTGTCAACACCAGGAGGACCACGGTGTTCACGGTGAATTGAGGCAATACCAGCTGATCGCTGGGGACTTCCAATGCAAACCGTCTGCTCAACGCACCGCCGATCCCGGCCATAGTCACCCCCACGGCCATGAAGCCGACCCCGCGCCACAAATTGTCCACGCCCTCGGCCGATTCGCCCCCGAACCCAACCAGAACAGCGGTTCCGATCAAGGCAATGAGGAAGCCGGGAAGCGAGCGCGACTGAAATCGCTCACCACTGACTATGAAATGGGCCGCAACCACGGTGGCCAGCGGGATCAGAGCAATCAGCATCCCACCCAACGTCACCGGAAGGTCCTGCAAAGCGAGGGTCATGACAGTCATCGGGATCGCCATGGCCACGGTTCCCAACCAGAGACCCCTCTTCCAAGCCTCGGCGGACGGGCGGCCAAAACGTCCGGTGACCGCGATGACGATCCCGAGGGTTGCCATGGCAAAGATCATTCGCAGCGGGACGAGCGTGAATGTGTCCACTCCGCGGAGGATGGCCGCACGGGACAGTACGGCCGAGGCTGCCCACCCGAATGTTGCGGCGACGAGTGGAGTCCAACGGTTCACGAGCGGCCAAAACTAACCGGCGCTCAATGAACAGTCACGTGTTGCCGATAACCTGTCTCTATGCGAATTCGCGCCATCTCCATTCTTGCCGTACTCACGCTGATCCTCGCCGCATGTAGTCCGGGGACGGACGCCGGGAACACAGCAACGTCCCAACCCGATGAGTCTGCCTCAACCACCACAACCCTTGCGCCAACGTCCACCGATGCGCCTGACGCGATGCGTCTTGCGTACAAGCTCACCCCGGGCACGTCCTACGAATATGAGGTCGGGCTCGATCAGACCATGGAGTTGACCGCCGAGGGTGACTCGGCAGCGCTCGGTGAAGATGACATCCCGGGGGAGGCGTCGATCCATATCGTCGGTACAACGACATTCACCCACTCAGTATCAGAAGGTCCCGAACCCGGTACTTTCGAGATCAACATCACCGGAGACTTCACAGACCTGGAGTTCACGGGGACTATGGATGGACAGCCCATCGAGGATGGCGAGATCCCTGATTTCACCGGAGTCGAGCCGATCGACATAACCATCGTCGTAGACGAGCAAGGAAACGTCATCCCCCAGGACGAGGCCACAGCGGACCTTCTCGGTGAACTTGGCGACATGGGGGGCTTCGGCGATATCGCGGGCGCCGGCACTGATCCGGGGCGCTTCGTCGGTCCTCCGTTCGCCGAAGACGAGGTCACCGTGGGCGACACATGGTCAGAGACCATAGAGGTGCCTGGTATGTCAGAGGATCAGGCGATTACGACCGAAGTCACTTCGGAAGTGACGGCAACCGACACGGTCGACGGTCACGACGTTTTCGTTATCGACACAACGTCGGTCACATCGGCGATTGAGTTCGATCTCGCCGAGTTCCTCATCGGGTTCTTCATGGCCTTCATTCCCGACGATGCGACATCAGAAGACACCGCGGAGCTCGACGCGATCATGGAAGATCTGCGCTTCTTGTTCTCCATCGACGAGACCACGTCAAACCTCACCACGTGGTTTGATTTTGAGGCGGGATTGGCCCGCCAGGCCGAGTTCGACTCGTCCACCCATCTCGTCATGGACCTGAACATGCCGGACGAGGAGACCAGTGAGATGATCGGCTTCGTCATGGACATGAGTGTCGAGCAGCATGTCACTTACAAGCTGACTGATAGCTCAGAAGCGTGATCAGGAGACTTCAGGTCTTCTTCATCGGGTAATCCTATTATTTGACCATGGGCGATTTCGTCGTGGCGATGGACAGCCCCGACTCGTCGGATGTGCAGAGTCTGCTGGAGGCCCATCTTGCCTTCGCCAGCGAGCAGAGTCCTCCTGAAGACGTTCATGCCCTGGATACGCGAGCCCTTCTCGAAGATGACATCTCGTTCTTCAGTCTCCGCGAAGACGGCAGGTTGCTAGGGGTGGGTGCGATCAAGGAGCTGGATCCGACTCACGGCGAGCTCAAGTCGATACATACCGCCGCGTCAGCGAGGGGTACGGGGGTCGGCCGAACCATGGTGAACCACTTGATCGACTTGGCCAGACAGAGGGGGTATCAAAGAGTGAGCCTCGAGACCGGGACCATGGATGCCTTTGTGGCGTCTCGGAGGCTCTATTCGTCGCTCGGATTCGAGGAGTGCGAGCCCTTCGGAAGCTACTGGCATAGCGTATACAGCGTCTGCATGACGCTCGATCTCTCCCGAGAGGGCTGATTGTTCACCTTCGAGGGCGTCGTCTCCAAGTGGAGTAGAGGTGCTTCATCATTTCCAGTGAGTACTCGGTCATGGTCAAGCCCTCATCCTCGGCACCCCCGCCGTCGGCGTCCACTCTCGGTGAGCCTTTACCACCCAGGTCCCTGACGAGTACATCTGTGTCGACTCGAAGGTCGGAAGGTCCGGGATCATCCGTCACGTCAACCGAAGCGATTGCTTCATCTGGTGCTTCGTCTAACGCTTCGTCATCGACTTCGATCGGGATGTGCGACAGCTTCTCGGCGGGCGAAGGAGTGGCTTGGACGGGTTGCGTCGGAGGTGTTTCTCGAGCCTCCCTCGACACCTGATCACGCAATTCGGAGAGACGTTCCCGCAGAAACGTCGCCTCGGTTTCAGCCTTCGCAGCACGCTCCCGAGCTTCGGCGAGTTGCTGCCCAGCTTCATGGAGGTTGCCGAGCTGCAGAAGCATCTTGTCCCAAGCGTCGATAGGGACCAGCATCGTTCCGGGCGGCGTGTCCGGAGGTGGGGGGGCGTCGGTCGAGGGTGCCGGTTCGCTTCCCGTGCGGCCAGCGGCCGCACCCTGCACTACGTCCCGGCCGAGGCGGTGCGCTCTTTCCTGCACACCGCTCATCGAAACCATCCGCAACTGCCCGACTGTCGTCTCCTCGAGAAAGCTGGGGACGAAATCACGCCGGGCCCACTTGCGAATCGTCTCCAATGGGATCCCGGTTTGCTCGCTGGCATCGCGGAGCGTGACCCAATCGGACGAAGCGACCCTCCGTTCGTGCTGCCCGCGAGAAGGACTCGGCGAAGTGGAAGAGCTACGTAGAGCCTCGCTCTCCCATAGGAACGCGGCGTCGCTGTCTGGCATAGCCCCGATCATACGGACAACCACCCCATTGACCAGACTCCTAACATGGCCGACCCCAGATACGACAGGCCGCGATGACAACTCCCACATCACGAGGTATGCCTTCCGAAGAGGAGGTCCGGTCCCTCGTCGAAAAGATCGTCGACGGCGTTGCGGAATCCGACGGTACGGCCGCAGATCTGACGCCGGAAACGCCCCTGAATCGGGCGTCCCCCGAAGAGAACAGTGGTCCGACTTCCATCGCAGTTGGCTCAGACCACGGGGGGTACCCACTCAAGGAACGGATCGTGTTTCGTCTTCGTGAGGCTGGGTGGGAGGTCGTTGACTGTGGAACCGATTCGCATGAGTCGGTTGACTATCCCGATTTCGCCAGGGCCGTCGCCGAGAAGGTCTCTTCGGGAGAGTGTGGGTCCGGAATCATGATCGACGGTGCAGGGATCGGCTCGGCGATGGTCGCAAACAAGATTCAAGGGGTGCGCGCGTCGCTTTGCTACGACATCTCGTCGGCACGAAACGCCCGGGAACACAATCACGCCAACGTATTGACACTTGGAGCAGGTCTCGTCGGGGAGGGATTGGCCTACCAAATAGTCGAAGAGTGGCTCGCCACACCCTGGGCCGGAGGTCGACATGCTCGGCGCGTTGCCAAGATCGACGCCCTCGATCGGCAATACTCCGGGCAGTGATGTGGAATTGCTCCGATGAATCGTGAGGCTCTCGTCGATGCGATCACCCGCGAAGTGTTGGCCGCATTGTCGACGCGCTACGACATGGCCGCGACTGGCGAAACCGTACGCGAGGTGGTCGCCAACGGTGCCGACAGGGTCGCCTTCCATGGCGAGGCGGCGGATGTTCCTCTCGATCTCGCCCAGTACATCGATCACACGCTGCTGGCTGCCGACACGACGGCGGACGATATCGACCGACTCTGCTCGGAGGCCGAGCAATATGGCTTCGCCTCGGTGTGTATCAACCCGACCTGGGTCAAGCGCGCCGCAAACAATCTCCGGGGGAGCGGAGTTCCGGTGTGCACCGTGATCGGGTTCCCGCTTGGCGCCACTACGACTGAGGTCAAGGCGATGGAGGCACGAAAAGCGCTGCGGGACGGTGCCAGGGAGGTCGACATGGTCATCAACATTGGAGCGTTGAAGTCGGGTGATCACGACCTGGTGTTGAACGACATCGACAAGGTGGTCGACGCCGCTCACGAAGTCGGCGCCATCTGCAAGGTGATTCTCGAGACGGCACTGCTCAGTGATGAGGAAAAGGTGATTGCTTCGGCGCTAGCCAAGAGGGCGAGAGCAGATTTTGTGAAGACATCCACAGGATTCGGGCCAGGAGGCGCAACCGTCTACGACGTAGCCCTCATGCGTGAGACGGTCGGGCCGGAGATGGGCGTGAAAGCTTCAGGTGGGGTGCGAACGGCAGACGATGCCGAGGACATGATTGCGGCGGGTGCCACCAGGATCGGTGCCTCGGCCGGGGTGCAAATAGTGAGTGGATCGGACGGAGGAGACGATGGCGAAAGGTATTGAACTCAGGTCGTACGCCTTTCTGGACAGTTTGCAGCCCCAGTATGCGGCCTTTCTGGGGACGATTGCTCAAGGGTTCCTCCCGCTGGCAGGTGACTCGTCGCTTTGGGTGGAGGTCGCCCCGGGTATCGAAATCAACAGGCTTACCGATATTGCTCTCAAGGCGACTTCTGTGACTCCGGGTTTGCAAATCATCGAGCGCTACTACGGCGTGCTCGAGGTCCACTCGGAGAACCAATCTGAGACCCGGGCTGCAGGAGAGGCGATCCTCGACGCCACCGACCACACCGAAGACGACCGAATCAAGCCTTCGATAGTGAGCTCACAGATCATCAGACGGGTAACCGATCATCACGCCCAGTTGATAAACCGCACTCGTCACGGTGAGATGATCATCCCCGGCCAAACCTTGTACGTATTGGAGTGTGAGCCGGCCGCCTACGCGTCTCTCGCGGCCAACGAGGCAGAAAAGGCAGCTCGAATAAACGTCCTGGAAGTCCGTAGTTTCGGCTCGATGGGCCGGGTCTATCTGGGTGGTGAGGAACAGGACATCGAAGTGGGCTGGCAGGCAGCAGTCGCCGCGCTGGAAGGTCTGACGGGGCGCGAGACTGGTTAGGTGTATGGACAATCGCAACAAATGCAATCGAAAGGAGGGGCTTCATGGCTGAAGCTCTGGGAATGATCGAGGCTCGAAGCTTCCCGGCAATGGTGGAAGCAGCCGATGCGATGGTCAAGGCGGCGAAAGTCGAGTTGATCAGCATGGAGAAGACTGGTGGTGGCTACGTGACTGCAATAGTCAGGGGTGACGTCGCCGCGGTGAAAGCCGCTGTCGACGCCGGGGTACGCGGAGCCGAGAAAGTGGGCGAGGTAACCGGTACCCATGTCATCGCACGTCCTCACGTCAACGTCGATCTGGCGTTGCCGTTGGGTCGTCAGGAGCAGGCCGGCGAAGAACTCGGCTGACTAAGCAGACAGGAGAGACCCATGCAACTAGGCAGGGTCGCCGGAACCCTGGTTGCGAGCCGCAAGGAGGCCCTCATGTCGGGCATGAAGTTCCTCGTGGTCATGCAGATTGACGAATCGAACCAGGAAACCGGCTCATATGTAGTGGCCGTGGACGCTGTGGGCGCCGGTGAAGGCGAAGTCGTTCTCTACGCGTCGGGCAGTTCGGCACGTCAGACGGAGGTGACGCGTGATCGGCCCTGCGACGCAGTGATCATGGCAATCGTCGATTCGTGGGATGTCGGTGGAAACGTCAGATACCACAAGGGTGAGGAGGCCCGTTCTGGATAGGTCGTCACTCAGTGAATCCGAAATCCGGTCGATTATCGACCGGGTAAAAGGGCGTGTTGCTGCTGCCGAGTTGGCCGAGCGTACCGGTCCGGCCCTCCGCGCCGGTGAGGAGTTGTCCGTCTCGGATGTCGAGTTCGGCGACGGGATTCACCCGACAATCGATGCCGCGGTGGCCGCGGCTCGTGAGGCTTTCGTGGCATATCGGGACATGGGACTCGGGTCACGCAAGACCATCGTCGAAGGAATGCGCGCAGCCATGCTCCGCGAGGGGGAACGGCTCGCCTATATGGCTGCACAGGAGACCGGGATCGGGCGGGCCGAGGACAAGGTCGTCAAGAATCGTCTCGTGACTATGAAAACACCTGGTCCGGAGGATCTGGAGCCACATGTCGTGACCGGTGACGCCGGAATGATGATCACCGAATATGCCCCTTATGGGGTGATCGCCTCGATCACACCCACCACCAACCCGACCTCAACGATCATCAACAACTCGATCGCAATGGTTTCAGCGGGCAATGCGGTTGTCTTCAACGTCCACCCCAATGCGAGTCGGGTCTCGGTGGAAAACGTGAAGCTTCTGAATCGGGCGGTGGTGGCGTCTGGCGGTCCGAAGGATCTGATCACCGCTATCCCAAATCCCAGCCTCGAGTCTGCCCGGGAGGTGATGCATCACCCTGATGTGCGGGTTCTGCTGGTCACGGGTGGCCCGGGTGTGGTCAAGGAGGCATTGAAGACAACCAAGAAGGCGATCACCGCTGGTCCGGGTAATCCGCCTGCAGTGGTCGATCAGACCGCCGATGTCGAGGCCGCCGGCAGGGACATCGTCAGAGGTGCTTCGTTCGACAACAACGTCATCTGCACTGACGAGAAGACGACAATCGTGATTGACAGCGTCGCTGACCGTCTGATCCAATCGATGACCGCCAGTGGCGCCTACCGACTCAAAGAGCATGAGT
>JBAVIK010000334.1:0-1507 GCA_049686815.1 Acidimicrobiia bacterium
GGACGCAGCGTCGGTCTCCCCCGGTGAGCCAATGAAGAGGGGGGCGACCACTGCGATGTTGACCGCGGCCACAGCGAGCAGGACATAGCCGGTTCGACGCCACTTGGAGAGGACAACTGCGACACCGAGCACCAGGAGCGCTATCGCATACTGGGCCCGGAAATTGGCGAGGACATCCAACCACCACACCCACTCCCCAAGAAATGCGGCAAGAGAGACAATGGCCAGCGCACCCGCCGGAATCGCGACGAGGATCACAGGTGGGTCACTAGGAATCCGCGAGCGAGGTCATCCAGCCGACTTTGGCTTCCCTGGGATCGAATCGACCGAACATCGGGCGAGTCTAAAGAGACATGCCGGCGTCTATTCCTCGTCGACCGTAGGAATCGGGCCTGGATCATCGAGACCCTCGCCCACGGCCCAGTCACGGGCAACTTGGTACGCCACGGCCCTGGGGTAAGGACCGTCATCGATCCGTTTCTCCAAGAGGAGGTTCATGATCTCGCCCACCTTGGGGCCCGGTGAGACGCCAAGATACGCCATCACTTCGTTCCCATCGATCGGCGCTCTCAGCCGGGATAGCTCTTCGCGTTTGGAAAGCTCCGCAATACGCTCTTCTAACTCGTCGATGCCTTCCTGGATGGCCCTCTCACGTCTCTTGTTGGCAGTGGTCACGTCACACCTGACAAGCTCGTTGAGCCGATCGAGCAATGGTCCGGCATCGCGTACGTACCGTCTCACGGCCGAATCGGTCCAACCAAGCTTCAACGTGTGGGGTCGGAGATGGAGGAACACAAGCTGCCCTACGTCATCGATGACCTCCTTCGGGAAGCGAAGCTCCCGCAGGCGTCTTCTCGCCATACGCGCACCGACCACTTCATGGTGATGGAACGTCACGCCCTTCGGCCCGAACTCCCTCGTCTCCGGCTTGCCGACATCATGCAAGAGCGCGGCGAGGCGAAGCAGGAGATCGGGTGACGACTTGTCGACAACCGCAAACGTGTGGGCCAGAACGTCTTTGTGACGTTGCTGTGGGTCCTGTTCCATTGCCAGCCCGGGGAGCTCAGGCAGAAAGTGATCTGCCAGCCCGGTCTCGACGATCGCCCGTAACGATTCTCCCGGAGCGGGGGCGATGAGCAGCTTGGACAGCTCGTCGCGAATCCTCTCCGCAGAGATGATCTCGAGACGATCGGCCATACGTCGCACGGCCTCGACGGCTTCCGCGTCTGGGGTGAAACCCAACATCGCCTGGAATCGAAACAGGCGGAGCATCCTCAGTGGATCGTCACCAAAAGAGATCTCGGGATCGAGGGGAGTCCTCAGCCTTCCCGCGGCCAAATCGACCAGACCGTCGAACGGATCTACCGGCTCCAGCTCAGTCATCGACATTGCGATTGCGTTCACCGTGAAATCACGTCTGCTCAAGTCTGTCTCGATGTCGTCGGAGAAGCTCACAGTCGGTTTGCGTGAGTCCTCGCGGTAGACCTCCTTGCGGTAGGTCGTCACC
>JBAVIK010000335.1:0-11174 GCA_049686815.1 Acidimicrobiia bacterium
TTGCACTCGTGATCAACACCAGGTCGCCCCCTGAGATGGTTATCGAAACCCCATGTGCACCACCACCGACCGACACCATCCCTCCCTGCAGACGCTGGTCGGCGAAGACGGGCCACATCGTGGACGCACCGAGAGGTGTGATGGTTCCTCTTTCATACCCGGTTACAGCGAGGGCTTCGTCGGCGTCGGCCATCGACAGTCTTCGCTCCCCGAGGACGTTCCTGAGTTTGGGCCAGTCGATGACCCTGTCACCCGGAACCAGCACGAACACGTAGTCATTCGCATTGCGACGGACCACCATCGTCTTTATCACCTGAGACCTGGTTACCCCTCTGAGCCGGGCCGCTTCGTCGAGTGAGCCGACCGGCCCTGTCTCAACCACTCGATGCTCGACCGCATTCAGTCGGGGGTCCTGGGTGGCGGGGGTTGCGGTCATGACACCAGCGGGTCGGTTTCGCCCGTTCTCTCGAACACCCGGCGAGCCTTCCCAAGCTCAGACCTGGGAACACTGCCCGGTGGGCCAATGCTGACGTTGACTCGAAGACGGATGGTTTCACTGATTCTCGCTTCGAGTTGGGTGCGCAGCTCCTCCAACTGTGTACTGGAGACGTCGTTTGCTAGCTCGACACGCGCTTCCAGCTCAGCGAGAGCTGTCCTCCGATCGACTATGAGCGCGTAGTTCGGGCCGAGACGGGGCTCGTCCATGAGAACCGATTCGATTGCCCGGGGGTAGATGTTGATTCCCCTGATGATCAGCATGTCGTCTGCTCTTCCCTCGAGACGTGCGATCCGTCTCGTCGTTCTCCCGCAAGGACATGCGCCTGGGAGGAATCGAGTGATGTCTCTCGTCCTATACCTGATGACCGGCTGCGCTTGTTTGGTGAGGGTGGTCAGGACCAGTTCACCTGGCTCTCCGTTTTCAACCGGCTCGCCGGTTTCGGGGTCGACGATCTCAGGGTAGAAATGATCCTCGAAGACGTGCATGCCGCCCTTGTTCTGGCGGCATTCGACGGCAACACCGGGCCCGATGACTTCGGAAAGGCCGTAGATGTCACAGGCGTCGTATCTTCCGCCCCAGGAAGCCTCGAGTTTGTTTCGCAATCCCTCCGACCATGGTTCGGCGCCGTGGATCCCCCATCGAAGCTGGATCTGGTCGATCACACCCGACTCCTCAGCCTTTTCAGCGAGGATCAGGGCGAATGACGGAGTTGCTGCGAGGCCGGTTGCGCCGGTGTCGGCCATCAATGACACTTGGAAGCTGGTGTTCCCACCTGACGCAGGCACTGCGGTTGCCCCCAATCGCTCCACGCCAAAGTGAAGACCAAGGCCACCGGTGAAGAGACCGTATCCGTACGCCACGTGCACTATGTCCTCAGGTGTTGCTCCCGCGGCCGCCAGCGAGCGGGCATTGACCTCGGCAAACACCTCAACATCACGTCGGGTGTACGAGACGATCGTTGGCTTGCCGGAGGTCCCCGAGGAGGCATGGAGCCGAACCACCTCAGACATAGGCACCGTGAGCATTCCGTAAGGGAAGGTGTCCCGGAATTCCACCTTCTCCGTGAATGGGAGTTTGTCGAGTTCCTCGATGGTTCCGACTTCGCCAACTCCGGCGAGTTTCTCACTCCAATACTCTGACTCGACCGTGCCGAGACGTTCGATCAGTTCGGTGAGTCTTGATGACTGAAGCGATGTCCTGGCGGCATCGTCCAGCGTCTCCAATTCCTCCATGAACATGGCGTCGGCGATGGTAGGCGGCCTAGGTTTGGGTGATGGCCACCATCAGACGACTGACCGACTCCTGTGTTCTCGTGACCACCGACGCAAACGCAACCTTGTTCGATCCGGGGTTCCATACGTTTGAGAGTGATGAGCTCGACAAGAGCGACATTCCGGATGTGACTCGAGTGCTCATAACCCATGCTCATGCAGATCACGTCAGCCCCCCGTTCGTCCGATGGCTCGTGGATCGTCGGGCAGACCTCCAGGTGTTCGCCAACTCCGAGGTCGCAGACCTGCTTCGCAGTTACGACGTCGATGTCGACACCGGCGCCCCAGGAGATGTCGGAATCGAAGATGTACTCCATGGCCGCATTCCCAACGGCGCCCAACCACCGAATCGCTCTTTCACAATCGAAGGTCTGTTCACTCATCCGGGTGACAGTCGTGAGCCGAAATCAAGTGGACCTGTGCTCGCTTGCCCGCTGATCGTCCCGTGGGACTCGGCTAGGGGTGCCGTGGAATTCGCTACGAGACTCGCCCCCCGCCAGGTAGTGCCAATTCACGACTTCTATTTGACGCCGGGTGGCCGTGAGTGGATACGAGGGATGGTCGGTACCACGTTGAAGGATGAGGGCATCGAGCTCGTCGATCTCGACTGGGGTGACGAATACACTGTCTGATCGGCCGGGAGCACCGACGTTCGTTGGACACCACATAGCTGCGCCCATTGCACGCGGGTGAACCCTGGCTCAGCCATCCTTGTGTAGCCCGGACCGGGAGCTCTCGGTGTGGATCGTCCGCTCATGGTGGACATGACGTCCCGCCACTGGCACATGTGCGGCATCGTCGACGAAGAGGCTCTCGCCATCGACGTGGAGCAACGTCGGACCGTATGCCTCACGCAGGTTTGAAGCTGTGAGAACTTCCTCGGGCGGCCCTGATGCGACGACCCGACCCGATAGCAGCAAGACGTGGTCGGCTATGCGAGCCTCTGAGAGGTCGTGAGTGGTCATCACTACCGCGCACCCCTTCGAGATCTCATCGTGGATCACTTTGTCGATAGCTTGCGCGGCGGCGATGTCGATCCCCGACAGGGGCTCATCGAGCAGGAGCAGCTCATGATCCTGTGCCAAACCCTGAGCAACAAAGGCACGTTGACGTTGGCCGCCGGATAAGCGGTTGAGGTGTCGGTTGCTGAGACTGGCTATTCCGGTGCGCTCCATCGCGTCATGAATCGCCTGTCTGTCATCGTCGTCGAGACGGCGGAACAGCCCGTTTCCGGAGTATCGGCCCATCGTCACGACTTCGCTCACCGATAAGGGCAATGCGTCGTTGACTTTTGTTGTTTGGAGCACAAAAGAGATTCGAGGTTCATAGCCGAGACTGGCATCGAACTCGATCACGCCACTAGTCGGCTCGATGAGTCCGGCGATGGCTGAGAGCAGTGTCGACTTGCCCGATCCGTTGGGCCCGATGACTGCGGTGATGGCTCCTTTCGGGACGTCGAATGTCGAACGGTCGATGGCCACGAATGAGCCGTAGGCGATCACCAGGTCCCGAGCAGAAAGGGCAAGAGTCACGCGCACCTCGAACAGCGCCCCTCGATCTCGAGGGCATGATCGATCGGTTCGAATGACACGAGTCTTCCGATGTCGTCAACCAGGTCGGTCACCTCTTGCTCGTAGTTGCCTGGCAACGACACGTCTTCGACCGCACCACAGACCACACATATCAAATGATGATGATGACCTTGCAACCAGTCGGCGAGCTCGTAGCGAGTTACGCCCTTCATCCCGAAGTGGGGGACGAGAACACCGGACTCCTCGAGGACTGAAAGGGACCGATACAGCGACGATAGGGGTACGCGCTCGCCTAGCTGCCCGTGAAGCTCGGCGGCCGATCGTGGACCGTCAGACGAAGAGAGGGCCGCGACGACGGCCTTTCGCCCCGAGGTGTAGCGCACCTCATTCTCCCTGAGGCGGGTCTCTATTTCACGTTCCATAGTGCTGTGGCGGGTTGCCCCTAGGTCGCGGTACTGGTTATCGTTCTCATACTAGATGAGAACGATTCTCACTTCAAAGTCATTATGAGAACGCAGCCACGGGGTGGCGGCAAAACGGTGCTCGCGTGGTTGTTGCCGGTCACCTTGCTGGCGGCTGCTGCCTGCGGCGATCAGACCGCCAGCGACGATGAAGACATCTCGATAGTGGTTACAACCACGATCTTGGGTGACATCGTCGAGAACGTGGTCGGCGACCTTGCTCAAGTCGAGGTGCTGATGCCTGTCGGGGCCGACCCCCACGACTTTCAGGCATCAGCCCAACAAGTCGCTTCATTGACACGTGCCGACCTGGTTGTCGCCAATGGGCTGGGTTTGGAGGAAGGTTTGGAATCTGTCTTGCGATCGGCCGAGTCGGATGGCGCCAACATTCTCTATCTTGGCCCCCTTCTGGATCCGGTTCCTCTGCCTGCGGATCGCGCCGAGGGAGCGGATGAGCAGCACCATGGCGACGATCCCCATGTCTGGCTGGATCCGATTCGGATGCTTGCCGCGGTGGACCTGATTGTCACGGCTCTGAACCAAATCGAGGATGGGACCGATTGGGTCACCAAGGCCGAGGAGTACAAAGAAGAGATATCGATCGCGGACCGCGAGATCAGCGGTCTGCTCGGAACGATTCCCGACGCTTCGAGGAAGTTGGTCACCAACCACGATTCTCTGGGATATTTTGCGGACAGGTATGGCTTGCGCCTCATAGGAGTGGTCATCCCTGGTGGATCGACTTTGGCTGAGCCCAGCTCTGAGGGGTTGGCCGCGCTCGTGAAAGTGATGGAGAGGGAAGAGGTGACGGCAATCTTTGCCGAGAGCACACAATCGGACGTCCTCGCCAAGACCGTAGCGAGCGAACTGGGTCAGGATGTGGCCGTCATTGAGCTATTCACCGGGTCTCTGGGGCCCGCAGGCACGGCCGCCGACACCTATCTAGGCGTCATGAGGGTGAACGCCATGCGGATAGCTGACGGTCTCACGAGTTAGCGTTTGATTGTGGACTGGCTCATCGAACCCTTCGAATTGGCCTTTCAGCAGCGGGCCCTCGTTGGTGGGGCTTTGGCCGCGATTGCTTTGGCGTTCGTCGGGACTTGGGTGGTGATCCGCGGCATGAGCTTTCTGGGGGACGCGCTGGTTCACGGGGTGGTGCCCGGGATCGCCCTCGCCATCTTGCTCGACTTCAACGTGATGCTGGGGGCGGTGGCGGCGGCAGTGGTGATGTTGCTGGGAATCAACCTGGTGCATCGACAGACCACGTTCTCAGAAGACACCGGCATCGGCCTCTTGTTCGTCGGCATGCTGGGTCTCGGAGTGATACTCATCTCCGGTACGGCCTCATACACCGGGAATCTCACGGCCATTCTCTTTGGCGATGCGCTTGGGGTGGGACGCTCGGACCTCTTGACCCTGTCGGTGGTGGCGGCGATAACGGTGGCAGCCAGTGCTGTCTTCTATCGTCCGTTCCTGGTTCTTTCTTTCAACGAGCAGAAGGCCACACTGCTGGGCATGCGTCCTCGTTTGGCTCATTTCGTGATGCTGGGGATGATCACGATCGCCATCGTGGGCTCATTTCAAACTGTGGGCACCTTGCTGGTATTCGGTCTTCTCATCGGACCGGCCGCAACTGCTGCGCTCCTGGCGAGAAGGGTCCCGGTGATAATGGGATTGGCCGCCCTGATTGGCGTTGCATCAGTCGTCTTGGGATTGGTGATCAGCTTTCACTTGAACACCGCCGGCTCGGCGACCATGGCGTTGGTCCCTATCGTGTTGTTCTTCGCGGTGCTCACCGCGAAGTCGATCGTGGACGGTCGCAAAAGCCCATCGGCCGTTCAGGCCTAGCTGTCGCCCCCGGTCACGCACCCCTGGTCCATCATCGCGTCAAAGGCATACTGGGCGAATGCCGACCAAGCGACGAACAGGGGCTCACCCGCCACCTCACCCACCTCGTCCTCGTACTGCTTCAGTAGCACTGCGAGGGCGGCGCAGTCGGCGGCGTCATCGACGGCGGCCACCGCCTCGGGCACTTCGGGGTTGCGACTCATATCCCACTTGAATGTCTCGCCGACGGAGCGAGCGAGCATCTCACCGTCACGCCAGGTCTCGGTGGGGAATCCCACGGGAACGTCGCCTTTCAGAGTGATTTCACCAGGGGTGTCAGTGAATTCGCTGGCGACGATGGACCAGGTGACTTGTTCGCCATCGTTGCCGGGAATCACTGCAGGGATTGTGGTCTCGGTCGCCTCGATCTCCCGGCCGACATTGGCAAACCAGACCACCACGGCCGTCAGTGCGATCAGGGCGAGCAGACCCCAGAGCAGCCAACGGCCGAGATGAAGCGATGGCAGTTCATGATCCCGCTGACCCATGGAGAGCTGGTCCTAGCCCTTGCTGCGCAATTTGGGATCGAGAGCGTCGCGAAGACCGTCGCCGATGAAGTTCACACTCAAGACCGTCAGTGAGATCATCACACCGGGCCAAATCACCCGCATCGGGGTCAGTTGTAGATAGTCCTTGGCGTCGAAGAGGAGACGCCCCCAGGTCGGGAAGTCGGCCGGGAATCCGAGACCCAGGAAGGAGAGGGCCGATTCGGTGAGTATGGCCACGGCGACACCGAGGGCGGCGGCGACCATAACCGGGCTGAGCACGTTGGGGACGATATGACGGGTCATCACACGGCGTTTCTTGGTGCCGATGCTGTGGGCGGCCATCACAAACTCTTCTTGCTTGATCGACAACACGTCTCCGCGGACGACACGGGCAGTGGTCATCCAGCCAGTGATCCCGATTATGCCGACGACAAGGATGAAGATGCCCATCTCCGGGCCGAAGGCGTTCTTGAGCGGCTCACGGAACAGCATGATCACGACGAGGAGAAGGGGGAGGATGGGCAGGGCCAGGAAGAGGTCGGTGAGACGCATCAGTGGGCCGTCGATACGCTTGAAGAACCCGGAGAGCACGCCGATCGCAGTGCCCAGGAAGACACCGACGATCATTGCGGCGAAACCCACCGAGAGCGAGATTCGTCCACCGATCAGGACCCTGGCCATCACGTCGCGCCCGAGATTGTCCGTACCCATGAAATGACCGGCTGAGGGGCCCTGGTTTGCGTTGGGTATGTCGAGAGCGAACGGGTCTTGGGGGTATACCAGGGGACCGATGAGGGTGGCCACCACGATGATGGTGAGGATGATCAGACCGGCCATTGCCCCTTTGTGACGTCGAAACTGACGCCAAACGTCTTGACTGAGGGAGCGATACTTCTCCTGGCTCGGCTCTGGAGCCGGAGTGGTCTGCTGTTCAGTTCTTTCCTGGGTTGTCGCCATAGTTGATCCCTGTCTTGCTCAATCGTACCTGATCCGGGGGTCGAGAACCCCATAAGTTATGTCGGCCACCAAATTGAAGATCACGATCAGGACCGCAAATATGAACGTGAGCGTTTGCACCATGGGCACGTCACCCTGACCGATTGACGTGATCAGGAGAGCCCCAAGACCGTTGATTCGGAATATTTGCTCAGTGATGATGGCTCCGGCGAAGATTCCCGGGACCGAGAGGGCGATCAGGGTCACCACCGGGATCATGCTGTTGCGCATCACATGGGTCATCACGACCTTGTTCTCGCCGAGCCCCTTCGATCGGGCGGTCCGTACGTAGTCGGCGTTGAGGTTGTCGAGCACCGATGCACGAGTGAAACGGCTCAACACCGCTGCATTGAAGAACGTGAGAACCGCCACCGGCATGATCATCTGTTTGACCTGTAGGACGGCGGTGTCCCAACTATTCACCACCAACGTCGTGTCATAGAACGACGGGAACCATCCGAGCCAGACACTGAAGATC
Source organism: Acidimicrobiia bacterium (assembly GCA_049686815.1). Lineage (GTDB taxonomy): Bacteria > Actinomycetota > Acidimicrobiia > Spongiisociales > ZC4RG35 > JBAVIK01. The sequence goes on from JBAVIK010000335.1 coordinate 7,613, forward strand.
ACGATCGCCAGGAGACCGGTGAAGAACGTCGGGACCGAGTAGCCGATCATCGTGACAAACGTTCCGACATTGTCGAATGCCGAATACTGGCGATAGGCCGAGTAGATGCCGATCGGGATGGCGATGATCGTGCCGAAGATGAATGCCAGCCCGAGAACCCACAGGGTTTGGGGAAGACGCTGATAGATGATGTCGACGGCGGGAGCTCGAGATGACCATGAGATGATCCGGGCTCGGCCCTCGCAGTCACCTATGCATATCCCGAAGATCGTGTCGATGGCGTTTAGTGGCTCGGCGATGAACATCAGGTACATCCACTTCACCCACTTGATGAAGAACGGGTCGTTCAGGCCCAGCGACTCCCTGATCTGCTCTTTGATTTCGAGGGGAAGGGTCAGCGGGAGTTGGGAGGTGGGGTCACCGGGTGCCAGGTCGAGGATTGCGAAGATGATCAGGCTGATGAGAATCAGCGTCGGTATGGCAAAAAAGGTTCTGCGAAGAATGTATGTGCCCATCGCTCACCTGGTTCCCAATAGCAAGCCATCAGACTAACCGAAAGGGCCCCCCAGGTTTCCCTGAGAGGCCCTTTCTTTGTATTCGGTTGAATCGTCCCGGTCAGCCGGTACGGGTCCAATCCTCGATGTTCCAGTACTCGGAGTCCCAACCGTTCGGGTCACCGAAACCGTCTATTGAAAGGGCGATTCCAGAGACGTTTCCACGGTGGATCAACGGAATGACAGCACCGGTTTCTGCGATCAAGTCCTGAAGTCCAATGACAGAGTCATTGAATCCGGGATCAGTGATGCTCAGACCGGAGGCCACGTCCCATGCAGCATCAAACTCGGGCGATTGCATACGCACGATGTTGTTGCTGGCGGGCCATCCCAGGGCAGCGGTTGGAATCTCAACGATTCTGTAACCACCCAGGTAGCCGATCGGGTCGGGCGTTGTCGCACCGTTGGTGTACATCTGAATGTCAGTGAAGAACTTCCAAATGGAAGCATCGCTGGCACTCGTGCCATCGAAGAAGAGGCTGGCGTCCTCGTTGCTCATGTTGGCAACGACACCAATCGCTTCCCAGTTGACCTTGACGATCTCCTGGTTGGACTGACGCACGGCATTCGTCGAGGTCTTGTAGTCGAACTCGAGCGGGGTGCCGTCGGTGAACTCACGCACACCGTCGCCATCGCTATCCAGGTAGCCAAGATCGTCGAGGATCTGGTTTGCCTGGTCAGGGTCGTACTCACACCACTGGTCATTGTTGTGGGACTGCTGGTCTCCAACCGGCCACATCGTGCAGGTCGGGGTTCCAGTGGGCCCATAACCGACGGCAACAAGGGAGTCGCGGTCGATGGCCAGGGACAGAGCGTGCGAGAAGTCAACATTGTTGAAGAAGATCGGGTTGTTGTTCGATCCATCTGGCACGTACTCCGAGGGCGGGTCGATTCTTGGGTCGGTCTGGTTCAGGTTGATGTGCTCGACGTTCGCAGTGAACGACGTGACCACACGACCATTGCCAGCTGCCTCCATCGGATTGAGGATTTCCGGCGCAACCTGGAGGTTCCAGGCGTAGTCGGCCTCACCAATCTCGAGCACTGAGCGAGCTGCAGCTTCTGCGTCGCCGCCACCCTTGAGGGTGATGGAGGTGAAGAAGGGCTTGCCTTCAGCAGCTCCACGGAAGTTGGGGTTGTACTCATAGGAGACAACGTCTTCCGGCTTGAGGTCGGTCACCATGTAGGGACCGGTGCCAACTGGCGCGAAGTTCTGCTCGGTGCAGGCGCTCGCCTGCTCGCCGACACAGTCCTGGAACTGCGCCCGCTGGATGACGGGCGACAGGTATGCCACGAACACGGTGTAGGGGTATGCCTGCGGGGTGGTGAAGTTGATGGTGACTGTGTAGTCATCATCGGCGACAACACTCTCGACAGTCGAGAAGTCGACTGAACAACCGGTCAACTCGTCGGCGCAGTACTCCCAGGAGAAGACGACGTCATCGGATGTGAACGGTGTCCCATCTGACCAAAGCACGTCCTCCTTCAGCTTCCATGTGATCGAGCTGAAGTCGTCCGCCACGCCGTTGCCGACAGTCGGTATTTCAGATGCGAGCACGGGGACGAGGCTGCCGTCCGGGGCAATATCGGCAAGTGGGTCCAGGACCAGCGAAGACGCCAAAGCGTCCTTGGTTCCCGAAGACAACATTCCGTTTGCCTGCGAAGGTGCCTGCCACTGCAGGATGGTGAGCGGGCCACCCTGACCGGCCATCGCACCCTCAACAGGTGCTTCGGTCGTGTCGGTGGTTGCCGCCGTAGTCGGGGTTGCGCCCCCATCACCTTCGGTGGTGGTAGCGCCTCCGTCATCGCTGGGACTGCATGCCGCCAGCACGAGTGCTAGCGCGGCAAACAAGCCCAACCATTTGGTTCTTTTCATAGAGTTTTTCCTCCATATGCCGGTACGAACGACCGGCGATCACCAGAAACTTAACACTGAACCGGTCCTTGAGCACATAAAAGCCAGCCCAAAAAGTCGACTGACGAGGCCCCTATTCGGCGAAGTGGCAGGCCACCCAGTGACCTGGGGCCAGCTCTCGAAACTCGGGCACTTCGGCCACACAGCGCTCTTCAGCGACCGGGCAGCGGGTGTTGAACGGGCATCCTGGTGGTGGGTTGGCAGGACTCGGGATATCACCTTTGAGGATGATCTGGTTTCGGGTGGCCTCGACTTCGGGGTCGGGCACGGGGACTGCCGAGAGCAACGCCTTGGTGTACGGGTGTTTTGGGTTGTTGTACAGATCGTCGACCTCGGAGAGCTCCATGATCTTCCCGAGATACATGACGGCAACCCTGTCGGCGATATGGCGAACCATCGACAAGTCATGGGAGATGAATAGGTAGGTGAGCCCCAGGACGTCCTGAAGGTTCTCCAAGAGGTTTACCACCTGAGCCTGAATCGAGACGTCGAGGGCCGCTATCGGCTCGTCACAAACGATGAAATCCGGATTCAAGGCGATGGCACGGGCGATACCGATCCGCTGACGCTGACCGCCGGAGAATTCGTGTGGATATCGATTGGCGTGTTTTGGCTCGAGACCAACAAGGGTGAGCAGCTCGTGGATACGGTGTTGGCGCTCTTCTCCGCGTGCCTTGTTGTGTTCCTTGAGCGGCTCGCCGATGATGTCTCCGACTGTCATCCGGGGGTTCAGCGATGCGTGGGGGTTCTGAAACACCATCTGCATGCGTGGTCGTAGTCGACGAAGGTCGCCACCCTTGATCTTGGTCAGCTCCATGTCCTCGAAAAGCACACTGCCCTCGGTCGCAGTGTCGAGTTGGAGGATTACGCGTCCCGCCGTCGATTTGCCCGAGCCCGATTCACCAACCAGGCCCAGCGTCTCTCCCCGGTGAATGTCGAAGCTCACGCCATCTACCGCTCTCACTGCGCCGACTTGACGCTGGAACAAGCCTTTGGTGATAGGGAAGTGCTTCTTGATCTCGGTTACTCGAACCAAGACGTCGCGGCCGCCGTTTTGAGTGGTGGCCGATGCTGTGTTCATTGTCTCGCTATCCAT
>JBAVIK010000336.1:0-5201 GCA_049686815.1 Acidimicrobiia bacterium
GCATCGGGATGCGTCAGTGGGACTTCAAATATCTTCGGGTGGGCGGTGGTTTGCACAGGTCCAGTGGTCAACTGCTCAACCAACTTTTCCCCTGGGCGAATGCCGGTGTACTCAATCTGGATGTCCACGTCGGGGATGAGCCCGGCGAGTCGAATGAGCCTCCGTGCGAGGTCTTCGATTCGAACCGGGTCACCCATGTCCAAGAGAAACACTTCCGATTCGCGTGCGAGCCCGGCAGCCTGCAAGACGAGTTGGACTGCCTCGTCAACCGTCATGAAATAGCGGGTCATTCCCTTATCGGTGACCGTCACGGGCCCACCTGACCTAATCTGCGACACGAACGTCGGGATAACACTTCCTCGACTCCCCAAAACGTTTCCGAATCTCACAGCCGTATAGAGACAACCGTCGTTGCGCGCATTTCCAGACTTGACCAGGATCTCCGCCACCCTCTTGGTGGCTCCCATGATGCTGCTCGGATCAACAGCCTTGTCAGTGCTGATTAGAACAAACCGCTTCACCCCGACCCGGGACCCGGCCTCGATCACGTTCCGCGTCCCCACGACATTTGTCAGTACCGCTTCCTCAGGGTAGTTCTCGAGGACGGGCACATGTTTCAGGGCGGCGGCATGAAACACCACGTGCGGATGAATTCTCTCGAAATTCCTCAGAACGGTCGCTGCCTCTCGAATATCCGCGAGCACGACATTGACCGAACCTGGCCATCGAAGACGTGCCTCGTGAAGCAACGTCTCATCCCTGTCCAGGGCCCAGACTGACTCTGGTTGAAACGTCAAGACCTGACGCACGATTTCGGAGCCGATGGATCCTCCGGCTCCAGTCACCAACACCCGCTTGCCCTCGATCACATCCCCGATCGCGGTCATATCGGTCGCAACCGGGTCCCGAATCAAAAGGTCGTCTACTTTGATATCACGAACGTCCAGCGGCGCACGCCAGTCCCGCAGAAGCTCCTCAACGGCTGGCAGAATGCGAAGTCTCACGTCGACTTCGAGACATGCGTCGACCACTGCCCTTGCTTGGTCTGGATCGCTGCTGACAACCACGACCTGGTCGATGTCCTCATCTTCGATCACGCTTGCCAAATCGTCGATACCCCCAAAGACCGGCAAGTCCGCCAACAGGCGAGTCGGGCGCGAATTCGAATTCTCCTCACTGATGAACCCGACAACCCGGCCCCCGCCGTCAATTTCTTGGGCACGACGGGCGAACGCCACGGCATCCAGACCTTGGCCAACTACGAGGATGCTTGGTCCGTCACTCGACTTTCTGTACGAAAACAAGCGAGACCGAAACCTGACGAGCCCCATCATCAGAAGAGAGAGGAGACCCCCGAGCACCAACGTTCCGAATGGAACAATCAAACCAAGACGCTCTCTCGCCAGGACGGCGATGGTGAGGATGGTCGCCGACGCACTGGCGCTGGCGATCACCATTCTCACCGCCTCGGACATGCTGGCGTATTCCCAAACGTGGCCATAGGCGCCGGCAAGGGCATTGGCGGTGAGATGGATAGCCGCAATGAAAGGCAGGGCTATCGCCAGATCGATCCAGAAATCCTGAACGTGGCCGACGAGCGGGTCCAGCGTCCTCAGACCGAGGCCAATGGAGTACGCCGCCATCACGACCACCAAGTCGATGACGGCAAACGCTATATCGGTTCGAATACGAGAAGCAGTTCGTGACAGCGATAGCTGCCCTCTGCCATTTGCCCCATTCACCACGCCGCCCACTTCGCCTCCAACCAAATTCGCCTACCCCAGAAGTGAACAACCCTATCACCGCAAGCCGTGTACGGAAAGTGGAAATTGCACACATAGAGTGAGCATGAGCTGGTAGGCCTATTGACAGACTCCTATCTGTAGCGCCGAATTCAAAGCCGACGACAAGCGATACGATCGGCGTTCGTGCGGGACCGCGAAAGTGAAGGGCTGGGAAGAATGCGAATAGTTGTGACCGGGGCAGCAGGGTTTCTTGGACGTCACGTTGCGCGGCGTTTTCGAGACTCGGGGTGGCAGGTGACTGGCTTCGACCAGCATCCCATCGACGAGCCAGGAATCAAGTCTGTACGCGGTGACCTGTTGGATCCAGATTCAGTCGCCGAGACAATATCCAAGGCCAGCCACGTCGCCCATATCGGTGCGATTGGTGACGTCTACCTAGCTGGCGAGAACCCCGCTCTGGCAGCGTCCGTCAATGTCGTCGGCACCGCCAACGTGCTCGCTGCTGCGGAACGCTTCAACTCACGTGTGATCTACGCCTCTACGTGGGAAGTCTATGGAGAACCAGAGCGACAACCGATCGATGAGGACCACCCAACCAGGCCGGACCATCCTTACAACATCACCAAGCTCGCGGGAGAATCGCTGGTCATCTCTAGGGCTGAGCTCTCAGGGCTGTCCACGATCGCCCTGAGACTCGGAACTGCATACGGACCCGGACTCAGGCCGAACTCGGTTTTTCGAATTTTCATCGATCGCGCTCGACTTGGACAGCCGATCACCATCCAAGGAGACGGCTCCCAAGGTCGTCAGTTCACCAACGCGAACGATATCTCGAGGGCCTTCGAAATTGCGGCCAGCTCGGACGTCTCCGGCGTGCCTATCAACATCGTTGCTCCCGAAGTCGTAACGATCAGAGAGCTCGCAGACACGATCATCGAGCGATTCCCAACAAGCGTCGAGTACGGAGATCCCAGGCCGGGTGACGTACCACCAGCGCTCGTATCAGCCGACCGCGCAGGTGACCTCCTCGAATGGAAAGCTGAAGTGCCGTTCAACGTCGGCCTCACTGAACTAGTCGACAGTGTCCTTGCCGACGGCTGAACCAATAAGAGTTCTCGTCCTCATCAAGGGCCTAGGTATCGGCGGGGCAGAGAAACTCGTGGCCGACAGCGCTCCGCTGTGGGATAGGGAACGTTTCGACTACCGAGTCGCATACATCCTCCCCTGGAAAGACCAACTCGTTCCCGTGTTGGACGAGGTGCATGTGGCGGTGGACTGTATCGGAGGCGCAAGGGGTACAGACATCTCGACACCGATCAGGCTCCGCAAGCTCATCGCCGATTGGAGGCCGTCGCTCATACACGCCCACCTGCCGTCCGCCGGCGTTCTTGCGCGGGTCGCCACCGGGACACCGACGATCTACACCGAACACAACGTCGTGGACTACTACAGACAGCCGACCCGCATTCTGAACAAGCTGACCTATCGACGAAACGCCGCAGTCATTGCTGTATCCGCATCCGTAGCAAAGTCGATCGTCGGGTACCCAGGACCAGAGCCGGTGGTCATCCCCAATGGAGTGAGAACCGTTTCACCGGGAGACACCACTGCCTTGCGGAACGAACTGGGAATCGGCCCTGACGAATCTCTGGTCGTGCACGTCGGCAATATCAGACCGTACAAAGGCCACCAGAACCTCATAGAAGCCACGGCCATGTTGGTCGAGAGTCATCCGAACACCCGTATCGTGTCCATCGGTGGCGAAAAGAACGATGGAGACCTGGAGCGAATTCGTCAAGCTGCCAGATTCGCGAATGTCGACGGGCATCTCCGATTCCTCGGCCGCAAAGACAATGCTCAGCAATTCATTGCTGCGGCCGACGTCTTCGTGAATCCGTCCGAGATCGAAGGGCTGCCCATTGTGATCCTCGAGGCGCTTTCGTGCGGACGTCCCGTCGTGGCGACAGACGTCGGAGGTGTGGGGTCTGTGGTCAAGCATGAGCAAACAGGCTTGCTGGTTCCACCGCGCGATCCTGTTGCCCTGGCTCGGGCAATTGGTCGAGCCTTGACCGACCCCTCGAGCGCGGGATGGGGGGCAGCCGGCGCTGATCTCGTAGCGCGCGAGCACAGCCTCGAGAGCATGGTGCGAGAACAGGAATCGCTCTACCTGAGGGTGGTCAATGAGTGAGATCGCCATCCGAGGAGCAACGCCCGAGGACGTTCCGGGGATCCTCACGGTTCTAAAGAGCGCACTGGGCGAGACACCGCTCCTCAAACGCACCGCTGAATTGTTCTCATGGAAGCACTACGACAATCCGTTCGGTCCGTCGATTGTTTTGGTAGCCACCTCTGATGTGGGAGACATCGTCGGAGTCAGAGCACTCATGCGCTGGGATCTCAAGACCCCGGACCTGCAAACCGTCAGGTGTCTCCGAGCTGTTGACACGGCCACGGCACCAGACTTCCAGGGTCAGGGGATTTTCAGCCGGCTCACCAACACCGCCGTTGACATTGCCAAGAAGGACGGAATTCACCTCATCTTCAACACGCCGAACGCCAAGTCTGCAGGCGGGTATCTCAAGATGGGATGGGTCGAGGTGGGATGGGTGAAACCGCTTGTGAGACCACGCCTCGGGAGAACACTTGGCGTGAATCACGGTGCGATTCCCGACCTGACTGATGCCCTGCCCATCGCATCAGCGTTTGCAACCGCGGGTCACTCAGATCGTCCCCCGCAGGGTCTTCGAACTCCCCGAGACGACCGATACAACAGGTGGAGGTTCGAATGTCACCCAACCGCCCGATATGGATGGGTCCGGGGCGAGAAGCGGGGCGGGGCGATCGTGCGTGCATCCGTTCGCGGTCGGTACCCGGAGCTGATTGTGTCCGATCTATATGACCCTGAGGACGAGACGGCTCTCGCACTCACCCTTGCTCGCCATCGAACTCGCTACGTGGCGGCCGCTTTCACCGGGGGCCCTGAGCTGTCCCTGGCAAGGGAAGTCGGATTGCGACACTTCCCAAGAGTGAACGGTCTACGACTAGTCGCCAATGTGCTCACGGATATCGACATCGACGTCACCCGGCTAGCTTCTTGGGACCTAGCAATGAGCGATCTAGAACTCCTATGAGAAGAGAGAGCCCTGTCTGGATAATCGCCGGCCTGGTCGCACTTGCCGTCGGGAGCCTCGTCGGATTCGGAGCCTCTGGCGCAATCGTGATCCTGATTGCCGCGCTCGGGATACTCTTTGTCACGTATCTGGGCAACACCATGGCAAACCAGAACGACCGGGCATGGTTGGCAAGGTGGGTCGCTATAGGTTTTGCAGCGAAACTGGCCGGCACCGTGGCCCGATTCGTAATGGTCAGCGAGATCTACGGGATTGGGGACTCGTTTCGCTACTACCGGGTGGGTACTGAATTGGCCGGCCAGTGGCGCAGCGGCCATGTCCCGCA
>JBAVIK010000337.1:0-10652 GCA_049686815.1 Acidimicrobiia bacterium
GTTGGGGGTCGTCGACTACTCGGACCTGGTCACTTTGTCGCATCGGATCGTCTCCGGCTACCCCGAGCTGGCGCGTGCAATTCGAGATCGCTACAGGGTGGTCGTTCTCGATGAGTACCAGGACACCAATCCAGCGCAACGGGTCCTGCTCCGCTCGATCTTCGACGATGGCTTTCCGGTGATTGCGGTGGGTGACGAGGATCAGACCATCTATGAGTGGCGGGGAGCTTCGGCTGAGAACTTCGAGTTGTTCGGCGATCACTTCAGGACCAAGGCAGGAGGCCCGGCCGAAGAGCTCGGGCTGACATTGAACCGGCGATCGGCACAGCCGATCCTCGACGTTGCCAACGTCGTTCGCCGCCGGGCAAACGAGAACTCCGAGATTTTGCACTCGGTTTATCCCGAGGCGCCCGGCGAGGTGATCACCCACTGGGCCGGAGACGCCCTGAAAGAAGCGGAGTGGATTGCCCGGAGCTTCGAGGCTCTGCACGAGGATGGACTCGCGTGGTCATCGATGGCCGTGCTGTTTCGCAAGAACCGGGACTTCGCCGTAGTAGTAGATGCTTTGAGCAAACACGACATCCCGCTCGAGGTGGCAAACATCGGTGGGCTTCTGTCGGTCCCTGAGGTCGCGGAAATCCGTTCGTGGCTGACCGTTCTGGAGCGCCCGGAGGACTCGGCGACTCTCACACAGATCCTATTTGGCAGTCGATTCCGACTGGGTTTGGCCGACCTCGCCCCCTTGACTCGTTGGGTTGTCGACTCGTTGGACGACGTTGAGGTCGAGGACCCTGAGCCGATAACTCTGATCGAGGCAATCGAGAACTCCTCGCGGATCTCCGACCTCAGTGAGCACGCCAGAAAGGCGCTCCTCAGGTTCGTCACCATATATCGCGAGGTGCTCACTGAGAGCCAGGGGATGACCCTCGTCGAGACATGCCGGCTGATCCTCGACCGCACCCGTGCATGGCAGGACATGGACGCCTTGCCGCCCAACCCGCGACTCACAGCTCGTCTCAATATCTACCGGCTTCTCGATCTTGCCGAAGCATGGAGCCCCTTGGAAGGACGACCATCGTTGGGGGCATTTCTCGACTATCTGGACGCCATGGAGGACGAACCGGCAGACGAGCTGGATTCAGCACGCCTATCGGGTGAGGAAGCAGTCACGCTGGTCACGGTTCACCGGGCAAAAGGTCTCGAATGGGACACCGTTGCGATTCCAGCCGTCACCGCAACCAACTTCCCCTCGCGCGCCCAGCAGTATCCCGATCCGGTTCGATTTGCCGAGTACCTCCCGGTCGACATGAGGATCGACAGCTCGATGAATCTGGTGCCTGCCGACCAGAAGGAGCGGACGGAATTTCTGAGAGCCCGACACTATGACCAGGAATGGAGGGTCGCCTACGTGGCGCTCACCCGCGCCAAGAGCCGGGTCTTGTTGTCCGGCGCCTATTGGTATGGCCTCCCAGAGCCCACCAAAAACCCCAAGAAGCCATCAGAGCTCTTCGAGTTGGTGGCAGAGCAGCCGGCAACGGTCTCGGACAATTTCGCGATGGAAGGCCCCCGACCCGATCTTCTTCGCTCCGAGCCAGCTCCTCTCGACCCCGATCCCTTGTTTGAAGACGGCTGGGCGGCCGCACTCCGAAAGACGATCGAAGTTCCATCATGGGCCGACGCTCTGGCGGTGGATCTCGGGATCCAAGACGACTACAAACCTTTTGTGGAAAGGGCGAGGGACCGCCTATTCAACCTGGCGCTACCGATCACTACTGACGAAGAGGAACAGGACCGAACGATCTCGGTCACTTCCATGGTGACGATGGCCCAATGCCCGAAGCGTTTCTTCTGGTCGAACATCGATCCTTTGCCCCGACGGCCCAATCGCGCGGCGACACGAGGGACCGAAGTGCACCGCCGCATCGAGCTACATCAACGTGGGCAGATCCCGTTTGACGAGGTCAGTGTCGACTTCTACGACGTGCCCGAAGGCGATGGAGGGCCGGGAGCCTATGAGACCTATCTCGGTTCGCCATACTCGGAGCGCAGAGCAGAGCTCGTTGAAACACCCTTCACTTTCGAGCTCGACAACGGTTTCAAGGTGAGGGGCCGAATCGACGCCGTCTATCGGCACGATGGCCACTGGGAGATCGTCGATTTCAAGAGCGGGCGCAATCGGGCTGATCCGTCCCGGGTTGTCCAACTCCAGGCGTACGCAGTGGCCGCATTCGATGTCGATTTTGGGCTCGAGCGACCCGACACGGTCCAAGTTTCTTTCGTCTACCTGGGAGGCGGCCTCGAGGTGGTCACATACGGCGCCGACGAACGGTGGGTCGCGGAGGCCCGTGCTTCACTCAACCATCTGAGCGAGGCTGTGCTCGACGAGGCGTTCGGGGAGAACCCGGGCGAATGGTGCCGAACGTGTGACTTTCTCCGCTTCTGCGAGCCAGGGAAACTCGAGGTCGGTGATCGATCGTCGTGACACCGGTGATCAGCTATCTGACCCGGCTCAAACAAACCGCCCGTCTTGCGTCTCGAGGACAAGGGTCACCGGTCCATCGTTGACGAGCGACACCTCCATGTGCGCGCCAAACTCTCCGGCCGCAACCGAGAGGCCACGGTCCCGGCATCGTTTCATCATCACATCCATGAGCGGAGCGGCTTGCACTGGTGGCGCGGCTCCGGTGAAAGATGGCCTGCGGCCCCGGGTGACATCGCCGAGGAGTGTGAATTGGCTGACGATCAGCATTTCTCCATCGACATCGAGAATCGAGCGATTCATCTTGCCCGCGCCGTCTGCAAAGATCCGCAAACCGACGACCTTGTCAACCATCATCTCGACATCGGCCGATCCATCGCCCAGTGAGATACCGACGAGGAGACACAACCCTCGACCGATCTCACCAACCGTGGAGCCACCAACTGTCACTTTGGCTTTCGAGACTCTTTGAACTACGACTCTCACCGGAACTGATTCTGGCAGTGACATAGAGTGATGGGGTGCGCCGATCCGCCGATGACCTCTCCCTGCTCACGGGGCCCTCGGGTACTCCGGTGGTCTATCTCCTCGACGTGGCCACAGATCTCGAGGAGGGGATGCTTCGTCGGTGGCTGAGTTCGCACCTTGGCCAGGACATCGAAATGACGAGAATCACGTCGTCACGTCGGGGCCGGGGTGGCGATCAGGACGAACTCATAGAGATCCTCCGCAGCGAATCCCCAAAGTACTTGATCCCGACCCGGGTCGTATGGATGGCACCAGAAAAGGAGGGACGACGTTCGGTGGGCTGGTCGGACGCATTCAAGCCCGGCGACCCTCGTGATCCCAAAGGGCTTCGTGCGTATTGGATTCGGCTTTTTCGACCTAGCCGGGTCAAGCTGATCGCTGCCCCAGGGGCGCGTTCAGATGAGCTATCGCGTGACTACGAAACTTCCATCGAGGTCGATGGAATCGCCCATTTTGTCACCCGTCGGGCCTGGAGGGTCCTCGACAAGGCTGAAAGGAGACTTCGCGGGAATCGCTACAAGATCCCGAGATTCGTCCCTGAGGAGATTCTGAGCCGCCGCGACTTTCTCGAGACCATCGGTGCGATCGCCGACGACGAGCAACTCGACCACAAGGAGGCGCTGGTCAAGGCCGAGCGCTACCTCCGCGAGATTGCAGCAACCCACAGCCCCTACGTGATCGACCTGATAGCCAATGCGATCCACGCGCTGTATCGACAGGGCTACGGCGAGATCAAGTATCAAGAAAGCCAGGTGAGCAAGATCGCCGAGTTGGGCAGCTCAAATCCCGTGGTTTTCCTCCCTTCGCACCGTTCCAACCTCGATCGACTCAGTCTCCAATACATGTTGTGGGAAAACGATCTCCCCCCAAATCACACGGCTGGCGGCATAAATCTCAACTTCTTCCCGGTGGGTCCTTTGATGAGACGAACAGGTGTCTTCTTCATCCGCCGATCGTTCAAAGGGAACAATCTCTACAAGGCGGTGCTTCGCTCCTACATCGACTTCTTGATCGAAAAGCGGTTTCCGCTGGAGTGGTACCTGGAGGGTGGCCGCTCACGATCAGGGAAACTCAGACCACCTCGACTCGGCATGCTCCACTACGTCGTCGACTCCCTACAGCGTGGCAAAGCCGAAGACCTCCAGCTCATCCCGGTTTCGATCGCCTACGACCAGATTCAGGACGTTCCTGACTATGCGCGGGAGGCCCAGGGGCGGGAGAAGGAAGAAGAGTCGATAGGTTGGGCGTTGCGAGCCATACGATCGCTGCGCAGTCGATATGGAGACATACATATCCGATTCGGTGAGCCGATATCGGTGGCTTCGGTGATCGGCTCGATCGACTCCCGCGAGGAAACGTCAATCGGGCTCCAGAAATTGGCGTTCGAAGTCATGTACCGAATAGGCAGGGTGACACCCATCACGCCCGCCACCGTGCTGAGCATCGCATTGCTCTCCGCTAGAGGCAACGCCAGAACCGCACAAGGGCTGGCCGAGGAGTGTGCTGACCTCTTCAGATTCATCGAAATGAGAGACCTGCCTCTGACCGAACGTATCGACCTCTCCTCGACCGAGAATGTCGAAGGGCTACTCGAATGGCTGGCCGAGCATGGCAACGTCTCGAGTCACGAGGCGGTGGGTCGCCGGGTCTATTGGCTCGAGGACGATCAGATGATTCGTCTCTCCTACTACCGCAACACCGTCATTCACTTCTTCGCCACTCGGGCCATCGCCGAAATGTCATTTGCATCGCTCATAGACGATGGGAACCGGGATCCGGCCGTGGCCAGAGATCGAATGATGCAGCTTCGCGATCTCTTCAAGTTCGAGTTCTTCTTCCCCGAAAAGGACGAGTTCCTCGAGAGAGTTCAAGATGACATTGCGATTGACGTCCCCGACTGGGAAGCGACTTTGCAATCAGCAGGCGCCCTCGGGGTGGTGGCGAAGCTGGGAGCGCCGGTGGCCCCATGGGCCGTTCTGCCGTTCCTCGACGCATACCAGATCGTCGGCGACGAACTGGAGACGTGGTCGGGGGCTTTTGACGAGAAGAGGTTTCTCAAGGCATGCCTCGCACGAGCTCGAATGTACCGGATCGAAGACCGTCTGATCTCAGGTGAAAGCGCCAGCCAGGTCCTGTTCAAGACTGCCTTGGCTCTGGCCGCCAATCGGGACCTGGTGGAGAACAGTGCCCACGTCGATCAAAGACGGACTGCCTTTGCAGCCGAGATTCGCGCCGCGCGTCAGCTCGCAGCGATGGCGCTGGACGTCTAGGGGGCGACCCCTACGAGTCGCTCGAATATCTCCTCTTGGCTTCGGCCACCATCTCGGCCGAGGTCATCGGCTCGGTATCTTCACCGCTAGGCACCGCGATATGGGTGTCTGCGGGCGAAGCCACTGCCTCATCTTCACCAACATCGGCGCCCGACACGTCGAATCGAACGGCCTCGGCGAGGTCCTCCATCTTCACCGGCTGCGGCTCGATCTTTGGCGCGAGCTGTCGGGGTGGAGAGGGCTGTCGGGGAGGAGGAGGGGGGGGCGACTTCAAGTCCGGAAAGGGCGAAACCGGAGGGTTTGGTCTTGGCTGGACCCCTTCATCGGTCTCATCGGCCCGTGACCCGCGTCTCAAGATCCGCCCACCGAACATCAATGCCAGCGGTAGGAAAATGCCGCCCCCGACACCGGGAAGATCAAGACCATCGAATACGCCAAATCCCCTCAGAACGACGAAGGCGAGCCAGATTGAGCCCAGAACAGTGAGGACTATGCCGGCCCACGACTTGTTGGCGTTCGTGCCCATGTTCCCATTCAACCATCAAGGACGGGTGATCGCGACGCGGAGACGCCAGCCGGCGAGACCCAGCAGCACAGCCGCGTAGAGAATGAGAACGCCCAATTCGGGGAGTATGTCGATTGTCGTGGCGTCTTGCCTGACCAACTCCGCAAAGGCGTCCAGAGCCCAGGCATGTGGTGTGATATGGGCAACGTTCTGCATCGTGGGTGAGAACAGCTCTGACGGAAGCATCGATCCGCCCAAAGCCGCCAGGCCGAGAGACAGAATCACGCCCACTCCTGAAGCCTGCTGGTCGTTGTTCAAGGTAGCGCCGATCAACATACCGGCCCCTGCGCCGACCGCGGAGAATGCAACCAAGGTCAGAAATGCACCGAGCGGGTCACCCCAACTGACGCTGAAGATGACCCAGGTCATCGCAATTATGTAGATGCCTTGTGTGATGGCCACACCGAATCTGCCTGCTGACTCTCCGGTGATAACGGTTCGCACCGACGTTGGTGTCGACAGCATGCGAGAGCTGATGCCCAACTGCCGGGTGAGAATCAGCGCCGACGAACCGGCGAGTGCCGTCAGAAACGTGAATAGCACCAACTGCTGAGCCGCACCAAGGTCGAACTGACCCAACGTGTCCGGGAACAACGCCTCCCCAACGGTTCGCACCTCGACTTCGGTCGCCACGATCGTCTCACTGAGCTCCCCAGAGACCTGTAACGACGTCTCAAACGATGAGCCCGTCTCATTGCTGGCAAATTGCGCTGCACCAACCGGCTTCATGACGGCGGCTATCACCGAGCTGACAACAGACTGCAACTGACGCCCGAATCCATCGGGTCGAACCACCGAGCCGATGTCAACGATCTGTCCTGACGAGGCGTGCTCGTCCATCCCGGCTGGAAGGAACAAACCGACTTGCACATTTCCGTGCTCCACGGCATCTTCGAGCTCCTCCTCGCCCGGGAAAATTCTGGTTTCGATACCTTCCGTAGTCTGGAGAGCTTGGGTGATAGAGGTCGCGATATCTCCGTCGTCCTCGGCCGTTATCCCGACTGCAGGATCAACTCCACCACCGAACTGCACCCCGATCAGCAGGATGATTGCGATCGGAAATACGAACACAAAGAAGATGTTCGAGCGATCCCTGAGCATCCTCCGAATGTTGGAAAGACAGATCGCCAGCACCTTCATGTGGACAGCCTCCGTCTCACGAAGACCAGAGCCAACGAGCCTGTGACAATCGCAAACAGAAGAATCGCCCCGGCCGCCGGGAGAGCCGCGGTCCAGGCGGCGCCGTCGGCAAGATCGGCGACCCCACGCATGAACCACGCTTGCGGTGTCAGGTAAGTGAGATTGGACAAGAGGTCGTCACCGTTCCCAAGTGGAAAGAAGACGCCACCCAACATGCCCAGGACGACCGCGATGATGGCGCCGAGGTTCCCGGCACCCTCCGGTGTCCTGGAGACGGATGCAACCAGGCCCATGATCCCTACCGCCGCACAAACTCCAGCGAGCACCAGGGTCACGACCCCCAGAGGTGCGCCCCACTGTGCGCCCATGAGAATCTGGGTGGCCACGACCATCACACCCATCGAAATGAGTCCGAGCACAAACGCCAGGATCGCCTTGCCGGAAACCACTGCGAAACGACCGATCGGAGCCGCCATGAGGCGTGGGAGAGTCCCCTCGCGTTCTTCCTCGAGAAGACCGAGAACCCCGAACTGGACCGTGAAAAAGAGGAAGAAGATCGCCATCCCAGCGGCGTAGTACGTGGTTGCATCGAGCTGACGGGTCTGGGCGGGCGCGTCAATCAATCTGTAAGAAAACGCCGCAGACGAAGGGTCCGACGACAGGCCAGCCACAAACTCGGGACTCAGCGAAACACCTTCGATGACGGCGCTGGTTCCAATGGCGAGTGATGTAGCTTCGATCCCGGTTGAGAATTGATCGGCGATCGAACCAGCAATCTGGGTGCTTGTCGGCGCGTCGATGTCACCCACGACGAGGATCGTTGGGCTCCCATTTGCCAGTACCTCGGCTTCGAACCCCTGTTCGAGCAGATAGAACGCGTCGATCTCTCCCTCATCGATGGCTGCCTCGGCGCTGGCCGCTTCGTTGAAAGGCGTAATGGTGAGAAGACCTTCATCCTGGGCGCCTTCGAGGACCCCGACAAAGGCGGCCGTGATCTCTGAGTCGTCGAGGTCGACGATCCCGTAGTCGAGCCCAATTCCCTCGTCCGGATCGAAAGCGTTGCCAAATACGAGATTGAAGATGAAAGCCAGCGACAACGGGGCAACGATTCCGATGATGATGGCTGACCGATCGCGGACACGAAGTTTGAGATCTTTGCCCGCAATTCGGGTGGGAGCGCTCACGTCAGTCCCGAAGCGCCTTACCGGTCAGGTGAAGAAACACCGCTTCGAGATTGGGCTCGACCACCTGAACACCGGTGATAGCCGCCCCGGCAGACGTGGCCTTCGACAAGAGCTCAGGCAGAATCGTCGAAGCGTCGACAGCAAGCACCTGGATCTCACGCTCTGTTGACGAAGCCTCCGACACCCCGTCCATAGCGGCAATGGCACCCGCGGCCGCGCCAAGGGCCCCCGAGCCGGTGATCGTTACCCGGTCCTTCTCGCCAACGAGGGAAACCAGCTCACGTCTGGTCCCTTCGGCTTGGATGCTGCCCTCGTCGATGATGGCAACCCGATCACACAGACGTTCTGCCTCCTCCATGTAATGGGTGGTGTAGAGGACCGCCATACCCTCGGCCGACAACGCTTCGACCGACTCGAGGATGGCGTTGCGTGACTGGGGATCGACCCCGACAGTTGGCTCGTCGAGGATCAAGAGCGCCGGTTTGTGGAGCAACCCAATCCCAATGTTGAGACGCCGTTTCATTCCGCCGGAGAACTCTTTGGTGAGGTCGTCCGACCGGTCGGTGAGACCAACTACCCCTAGCAACTCGCCGACTCTCGCCACCAAGGCGTCGCCACCCATCCCATAGAGCTTTCCGAAGAATGTGAGATTCTCCTTTGCGGTCAACTCTGGATAGATGGCCAGGTCCTGTGGCACCAACCCGATGAATCGTTTGCCATCGGTGGATCTAGTAGAGATCGCCTCACCGTTCACGGTCACGGAGCCACTATCGCTCTCGAGGAGTCCCGCGATCATCGAGATCGACGTGGTCTTGCCCGCTCCGTTTGGCCCGAGGAGACCGAACGTTTCACCCGGGGCGATTCGGAAACTCACCCCATCGACGGCGCGCAACTCTCCGAAGGTCTTGACCAGGTCATTTGCCTGAAGCACATCAGCCACGAAGTCCTACCTCTGTCAGCCGGCGACTTTAACGAGGGGTGGCCATTCGCAACGAAACCGTTTGCCCGGCTGTGGGCTCGGCACAGCAAAACCAGCTCTCGCTGAGACGGGGAACGTTGAATGACGGGGCGGAAAGCGGTGGAAACGTCCGAGCTGTGGCGGCTGACAATACGTTCCGCATTTGGGTCAGCGTGTGATGCGTCTCTTGCCCGCAATCTGACGCCTCTGCAGCGACGTTCTCAAGCTCTTTGTGGAGGAATTCCACATCGGGGTGCTCGAAGCGCCATTGCCACGTCAGTGCCCCCGGGTCGTATCCCTCGAGAAACGGCACGACCGACGGATGGTTCTCCAGGAGGGATCCCCTGGGGATCAGGAGCTTTATCGCTAACTGGACCGGGTCGGTAGCAGACGTCAGATCCTCCGAGTCGAGGAACTCGACGAGGTCGATCAAGTGTTGGGTCTGGGTCCAGGGCATGAATGGAAGCCAGGTCGGACGAATGTGAATGCCGGCGCCTCGGATGAGCTGGCTCGCTTCGCGCATGTCAGCGACCGAGTGTCCTTTGTCGAGAATCTCCAGAGTCTCCTCATCGACGCTCTCGAAGGCGCTGACGACGAAGAGCACACCTAGTTTGGCCATCTCGGTCCAAAGTCCGGCATGGTGAA
The DNA here is from genome assembly GCA_049686815.1 of Acidimicrobiia bacterium. Classification (GTDB taxonomy): domain Bacteria; phylum Actinomycetota; class Acidimicrobiia; order Spongiisociales; family ZC4RG35; genus JBAVIK01. The sequence goes on from JBAVIK010000337.1 coordinate 9,770, forward strand.
CGATGTGCTCGACCTTCACAGTTATGTCGAACGTCAGATCGGGAAATCGGGCATTTGCCTCCCTGAGCAGGTCCATCGAGTGACGCGGCGCATTCAGGAAGTCGGGATCCCCAAAGGTGACGTGACCCGCGCCAAGATCCACCAATTGGGCCATGTCAGCTAGCACCGTCTCGGCAGGCACGACACGCATCCGCCCGTCGTAGACGGCGGGGATCGGGCAATGCCTGCAGCGGTGCCGGCATCCATGCGACGCCTCGACCGCACCGGCGACGACCGCCTTCCCGTCGTGCTCGAGTCTGGCGTACTGGCCCAAGTCTTGGAGTCCCGTCCGGAGGGGGATGGAGAAGTCGGATTTGCCAGTGTGATGGGTCGTCTCGGGGAAGGGCTCACCAACCGCGAGCGATGCCACCCATTTGATCAGGGCCGGCTCATACTCTCCCTCGATGAGAACGTCTGCCCCCGTCGTGCCATCTCCGGCGGAGGCGTAGAGCCCGTAGTGGGCGATCGGCAGCCCCGGTCTGATGCTTTTCACCTGAACCGACAGGGAGTCGGCGAGTCTCTTCGCCGTGTGCATCGGGACCGATATTCCGATTGCGTCAACGTCTTTCAGGTGATCGCTGTCGAGCTGGTCGACCGACAGATCCAGCACCTTCACATTGTGGCCGGCCTTGGTAAGCGACGCCGCCGGTGAAGCCAGGTGAATCGGCTGCCGGCCGAGCTCATAAGTCGACAGGAGGAGCACACGCACCGGGTCACCCTAGAGAATGCCCCTGGTTAGCCTCGCGAGGTGGCTGACTATCTGAACACAGATGCGGGAACAATCCACTACAGGGATTACGGCGGAGTTGGTGAGCCAATGGTCCTGGTCCACGGTCTGGGAGGG
>JBAVIK010000338.1:0-7363 GCA_049686815.1 Acidimicrobiia bacterium
CTCGAGATTGATTTGATGGATCCGTCTGTCGGGTCGTAGAACCACAGCTGGCCAAGTCCCTGCCCTTTCACGATGCCCGGTCTGTTGGACAGGATTTTGCCGGCCCCTGAAATTTGATAGAGCACGCCTCGATCGGTGCTCAGCCAGAGAGCGTCGGCAAACCATCCACCCAATCCCTCTGGTTGACCGTCCAGCGGAATCGCCAAGTCAACCCTCTCCAACTCGGGGTTGAAGCGCAGCACACCGCCGTTGTCGTAGCTCCGAAGCCATACGTAGCCGCCACCCACCGACACACCCTCCGTGTATCCGTCAATGACGTAGGACGCCTCTATTTCGCCGGACCTCAAGGAGATGCGTTGTAGCGAGTTCTGAAGCGAGGTCATTACCCATGCGATGTCACCATCGACGGCCATTGTTTGTACGCCGCCCGAGGCGAGCGGAACAACGCGGTCAAACCCTGGCTGATCGAATCTCGTATCGTGCTCAGGTGCCAGCAATGTTGAACTCTCCGTGTGCAACAGGACGGGAACCGCGACTGCAACAACAGCAGCAAAAGCCGCGATCGCAGCAACCCATGGCCGTCTGAGAGGACGGGGGAAAGGCTTTAGACCCGTTGTGAGCCCGATGCGCTCGTCGACGAGGGCACGCAGACGATCCGGATCGATCTCGGCACGTTCTCCCGGGTCGGCACGTTCAAGTAGGGTCTTCAAGCCGGGGCCTCCTCACGACCAAGATCAAGTTGAATTCCGAAGCGACCCAATTTCTCCTTGAGTCTCTTCCTCGCGCGGTGGAGCCGCTGATCGACGGCGTTCTCGCGGATGTGGAGGACTTGCGCTATCTCAGTGCGGGTCAATCCGTCCCAGGAGGAAAGAATGAGCAACTCTCTATCGGCGCGACCCAATTGGTCAAGAGCCGTATAGAGCTGCTCGAAGTCGGCGTGCTCATCAATGAACGCATCGAATCTGTCGTCGTGGGCAGTGCTCTCCAGGCGATGTGACAGTTTCGAACGTCGAGCCCGACTCCGATACTGATTGCTGACCGTGCGATGAGCTACCGAATAGAGCCAAGCACGGCTTTGATCATCATCGGGCACATCGTCCAGACGCCGCCAGGCAACAGCAAAGACCTCGGCCGCAGCGTCCTCAGCGTCGGCGAACCCAAGCCTGCGGACGCAATACCGATAGATCGCCAAGTAGTGGGCGGAGAACAGATACTCAAACGAAGCCGAAGATTCACTTCTAGGTCCACTGGCACTCGGTTTGATCACACAAGCCTTTCGTGAATCGTATATGTCCGCCAGATCCGCTGCCCTTACATCACATCGTCCGCCCGTGCTCTGTTCAATCGCAGCGACCGCCGACGGTGGTGAATCCCCGGGATGGTTCACCGACCGAGTCATGCGTCGGCTGGCTGAAACGCTCATGACACCACGCAGAACCAGCAATGTCGGCGTGTCGGGTTCTGACTTATCCGCTCTGACGGGTTCAATCCCCGTCCACCCCGCCACCCTGGGCTCAACACCTTCCGCTTGGCCCTGCCCTATGGGACTTTCGCCCATCAATCCCAAAACGACCACGCCGTAGCCTCGTAATCGAAACCAACCGAAAGGACAGTGTGAGAAAGACCGCATTTATCGCCTCCGTCGTGATCGGGGCAATCCTGATCGTGGCCGGGCTGGGCACCTGGCTGACTGTGAGCAGCACCCTTGCTGAGCAACAGATCACGGTCGCAGAGGATGCCAGCTGCCTGGCCGGAGACGAAGTAAACGGCCCTTTCAGCGCCTACTGTGAGGCGAAAGTCATCGAGATGCATGCCCTCGACGCCACCGGCGGCAAGTACTACGCCGAACTCGGCAGAGACGACCCACTTCGGGCAGTCGCCCAGAGTGCCGCATTCCTGCAGGCGTCGCTATTCACTTCGGTGGTTGCCTTTGGTGTCGCTGGCATGGCGATCCTGACCGGTGTCCTCTTCATCCTCATCGGCTTTGGCATGAGAGACGTCGAACAGCACATCACGACCTAGGAACCCAACCCACTCGAAGCAATGAGCCTCCCGAATTGGGGGGCTCATTGCCATTTCTTGGGTTCAGATGTTGTTCACTGATTCACCCCTACGAGGCAGCCTTCTCCCTTCGCTGGGCTTCGGCAACGGCGATAGCAGTCATATTCACGACGTCGTTGACCGAGGCATCGCGCTGAAGCACGTGAACGGTCTTAGACAGACCACTCAAGATCGGACCAATGACCTCAGCGTCGGCGAGACGATTGAGCAGCTTGTACGAAGCGTTGGCCGCGGTCAGATTGGGAAACACCAGAACGTTTGCTGCCGCGGTGAGGGGACCGTTGGGACGTCGCTGCTCGATCAAATCGGCGACAACCGCCGTGTCGGCCTGCATCTCACCGTCCACAGGTATGTCGGGGCGCGCCTTCGAGAAGAGCTCCACCGCCTTGCGCACCCGGGCAGGTTCGGAACCTCCGGCCGAGCCGAAATCGGAGTAGCTGATGAAAGCAACCCGCGGTTCACGACTGAAAACCTGCTCGGCCGTCGTGGTGGCCGCCAGCGCTATCTCGGCGAGTTGCTCTGACGTGGGCTCGATATTCACTGCACAATCAGTGAAGAAGTACGACCTTCCCCTGACCAGAACTAGGTAGACCGAAGACACGATCGAACGTCCTTCTGCCACCTTCAGCACCTGAAGCGCGGGACGGATCGTCTCCGGGTAGTAGGTGTTTAGCCCGCCGAGCACGGCATCAGCGTCACCCAAACCCACCATCAGACAGGCATACATGTTCGGGTCGTTGACCGCCTGTTGGGCATCCTGGAGAGACATTCCCCGATCCCTACGCAGTTCCTCCAATGACACGGCGTATCGCTCGCGTTGGGACTCACCGGAAGTGGGGTCGACGACGTCCATCCCAACCAGAGAGATGCCAGCACCCGAAGCGAGCTCTCCGATCGAGCCCATAGAACCAATCAACACAGGTGAGGCGATGCCCTCGTCAGCAACCCGCCGGGCAGCGCGGATTATCCGAATATCGTCCGCGCACGGATAGGCAACTCTCTTTGGTTGCTCCATCGCTCGTGTGGTGATCGCATTGATCAGCCCGTGCGACGCCTGGAATCTGGTCTGAAGCTCGAGCTTGTAGACGTCGAGATCGGCCAGGGGAGCCCTCGCCAGGCCCTCATCCATCGCAGCACGGGCCACCGCCGGAGCGACGGTGGTCAACACTCGTGAGTCAAAAGGTTTGGGAATCAGGTACTCGACGCCGAAGCTGATCTGTTCGACATCGTATGCTCGGAGCACGGATTCCGGGACAGGCTCCTTCGCCAGATCGGCAAGGGCACGCGCCGCGGCAACCTTCATTCCCTCCGAAACCCCACGGGCCCGAACGTCAAGCGCCCCTCTGAAGATGAACGGGAAGCCGAGCACATTGTTGACCTGGTTCGGGTAGTCGCTCCTTCCGGTGGCCATCACCACATCAGATCGCGCCGCTTTGGCCGCGGGATAGGTGATTTCTGGATCCGGGTTCGCCAGGGCGAAAACAATCGGCTGGTCTGCCATCGACTGCACCATGTTTTCGGTCACCGTGTCCGCGACTGAGACGCCGACAAAGGCGTCGGCGCCAACCATCGCATCTTCAAGCGTCCTGGCAGCAGTGTCGGCCGCGAATTCAGCCTTGACGCCTTTGAGATCATCTCGACCCTTGTGGATGACACCCTGCGAATCGATCATCAGGATGTTCGACGGATCGACACCCAGAGTGATGAAGAATCGGGCCGAAGCCACCCCGGCGGCACCGGCACCGGCAAAGACCACTTTCGTCTCGGCAATGTCGCGACCGGTCAACTCGAGGGCGTTGAGGAACGCCGCCCCTCCGATGATTGCCGTGCCGTGTTGATCGTCGTGAAAGACAGGAATGTCGAGCCGACTCCGCAGGGTCTGCTCGATGTGAAAGCATTCCGGAGCCTTGATGTCTTCGAGGTTGATCCCGCCGACTGTGGGGGCGAGAAGCTCACAGAACTTGATGACATCCTCGGGGTCAGGTGCGTCGATTTCGAGATCGAAAACATCGATGTCGGCGAACCGCTTGAACAAAACGGCCTTGCCTTCCATGACCGGCTTGCCGGCAAGGGGCCCGATGTTCCCGAGACCAAGCACGGCGGTGCCGTTCGACACCACGGCGACCAGGTTGCCTCGATTGGTATAGCGAAAGGCGGCGTCTGCATCTTCTGCGATGGCGAGACACGGTTCGGCGACCCCGGGTGTATAGGCAAGACTCAGATCAGACTGGGTCGCGGTCGGTTTCGTCGATCGGATCTCTAGCTTTCCGGGCTTGGGTTTTTCGTGATATTCGAGCGCCTCGGAGAAATTTGGTTTCTGGGGCATCTCCGAACCATATCGGCTGATCTGCGTGCCAGAAGTCAGCTTGGCGTCACGGGCGTCGTGACAGCCGCCGGCAAAGATGAGCGCATTCGAACCGTATTTGGTCTCTACTACGTGAGGTTTGCGATTCCTGGGTGGCGTTCTCCCACCGACCTGCGACAATTGGGGGGATGCTCGAAACTGATCTGCCGATCTTCCACGACAACGGATACAAGGTCATGGGTGGCTGGCGGGTGGGTCAACCCCCAGAAGAGGCCACTACGCGCTCAGGCCTGCTCGTTCCAATGGGGACCAAAGACGGAAACGATGCGTTGGCGCTCGTCGACGTGCAGACCGGTCAGAGATTCTGGGCAGTGCCCACCGGTGCCTGGCGCTTCATATGGCCGCCAAACGGCAAGCCCGTGATCGCGGTACGGGAGTCGCAGATCATCGCCGAGGAGGAGCTGGAACACGTCGGTGACGAAGGTCAATATCTCTGAGCCGGGCTAATCACCCCGCAACATCTCTCGTTGGCCGCAATCATCTGGTGTCCAGATGACTCAAGACCACCAATCAAGGGGACGCCGTCGGCTGACAGCAACAGTCACCGACCTTGACGTTGCGGTACAGCGGGCGTTTCTGATCGGAGTGCTTCTTCCCGGGATGACGATTGCGGACGAAGACCGCTCCCTCGATGAGCTCGCCCTCCTCACCGACACCGCAGGCTCAGATCCCGTTGATCGGGAGCGCGTCAAACGGGACCGCATCGACCCCGCCACCTACATCGGTTCCGGCAAGGCCGAAGAGATCGCCCGCCTCACCACTGCCCTCGACATCGATGTGGTGGTCTTCGACCACCCTCTCACCCCGGCCCAGCAACGCAACCTACAGGCGATATTTCACTGCGATGTCGTCGACCGTGAGGCGCTGATCCTCGACATTTTTGCCCAGCATGCGAAGTCGAAGATTGGTTCTCTCCAGGTGGAGCTTGCGTTGCTGCGATACAACCTTCCCAGACTCCGGGGGAAAGGGAAGAGCCTATCCCAGCAGGGAGCCGGGATCGGCACCAGGGGCCCGGGCGAGACCAAGCTCGAGACCGATCGTCGTCGGATCCTCCAGCGAATCTCCAAGCTGGAACGGGAGTTGAAAGAGAGCGCGCGCCATCGAGAAACCCAACGGAAACAGCGCAGTCGATCAGAAATCTTCCAGGTCGCGATCGTCGGATACACCAACGCTGGAAAGTCGACGCTGCTCAACGCACTGACCGATGCCGATGCACTCGTCCAAGACAGATTGTTTGCCACCCTCGATCCCACCATTCGGAGATTGGCCCTTCCCGACAATCGAGTGGTGCTTCTGTCCGACACCGTTGGTTTTGTCCGCCGACTGCCCCACGGCCTGGTCGAGGCGTTTCAGTCGACTCTGGCTGAAGCCGTCGGATCCGATCTTCTAATCCATCTCGTCGATGGGACCGACAGCGATCCGGCCGGTCAGATAGCGGCAGTTCGCGAGGTTCTCGAGGAGATCGGAGCCGAACGCATCCCCGAGTTGTTGGTGATAAACAAGTCCGACGCCCTGACCCCAGCCCAGCGGAGCCGTGTCACCAATCTCTACCCAGACTCGGTGGTGATTTCTGCGCTTTCACATGAGAGTCTCGGCGAACTCACGTCCGCGATCGCCGACGCACTGCAGCGAAGCACCGTGACCGTCACGCTGGCCGTCCCCTACGAGAGAGGCGATCTCGTCGCCGCGGCCCACAGATTGGGCGAAGTGATCGGAGAGAAACACGACGACAACGGCACTGTTCTCGATGTGCGCATCCCCACCAGGCAGATGGACCAGTTCAGGGAGTTTGTGACTACGTAGCGGAGACCGCTGCCCCCACTATCCCGGCGTTGTTCAAGATGGCGGCCGGAACCACCGGGGGGGCCACCTCTAGTTCCGCGGAGAAATCATCCCAATGTTTGGCGACTCCCCCGCCGACCACGATCAGCCGTGGACTCAGAATCGCCACCACGTAGCTGAGGAAGCGATTTGCCCGCTGCCCCCACTCTTGCCAGCTCAGCCCTTCGTTCTTGCGAGCCTTCGCCGAAAAGAACAACTCGGCCGGAACATATCCGTCGAGCTCCATCGACCCCAGCTCGGCGTTCTCGATGAGCTTGCCGTCGAACAGCAATCCGGAGCCGATTCCGGTCCCAAACGTGATCACAGCCACGAGGCCCGGGACCCCTCTAGCCGATCCGACCCTCTCCTCTGCCACAGCCGCGGCGTCCGCGTCATTGAGGACCGTCAACTCACCAGGTGACACCGGGCCAAACACTTCGATTGTGCTCTGCCCGATCCAACTGGCGTCGATGTTGTTTGCTGTGTAGGCGATGCCGTCGCGGACCACAGCCGGGAAACCGACGCCCACGGGGCCCTCATAGCTGAATCTCGAGACGAGGTCCTCGAAGGCCGCCCGCATCAATGTCGGATTTGCCGGTTGTGGGGTCAAGACCTTCTCTCGCTCGCTGACGAGCGAACCTGTCGCAATGTCGACCAGGCCGGCCTTCATCCCTGACCCGCCAATGTCGATTCCAAGTCTGATATCAGTCAAGACGCTGGCAAGGCTAAGCCATGACACACAACTATCTAGCCTCCACCGGGTGAACAGCAAAGCAGACATCGGCGTGGTGGGTCTCGCCGTGATGGGAGCCAACCTCGCACTGAATCTCGCCGACTCGGGTAAACAGGTTGCCGTCTACAACCGGACAACCTCCGTGACGTCCGAATTCATGAGAGGGGAGGCCTCCGCCACGACGATCGACCCGCACGACACCCTCATCGGTCTGGTGCAAAAGCTGACCACACCCCGCGTGGTTCTCCTGATGGTGAAGGCTGGAGGCCCCGTTGACTCGGTTATCGCGGATTTGGTCCCGCTACTCGATCCTGGTGACGTCATCATCGACGGTGGAAACTCGCTCTACGCAGATACAGCCCGTCGATATGCCGAGCTGGAGG
>JBAVIK010000339.1:0-4259 GCA_049686815.1 Acidimicrobiia bacterium
CCTACGACCCGGACCAACGATGGTTCGCCCGTAGAGATCGTCGACTCTGAATGCATCTTCGGACCAACCCCAACCAGGTTGAAGGGTGTCCTCGAACATCTGCCACTCCTCGGCAGGACGCCGGTAAGTGACCCAGGCAGCTCCAATACCCACCACCCCTGCGAGCACCGAGAGCAGCCCGAGAACCACCAGGGTCAGCAGGTCGTCCGTCGGAACTGCCACATCGACCAGCTCGAATGCCGGCTCGAGAAAATGCTCCAGTCCGAGCAGCAGCGGAGTGTTCACTAACCCTCCCACCGTTGCGAGGAGAGCGAGGATCAACAGAGGGACCGTCATCAAATGGGGTGACTCGTGTGGTTCCTGGCCCTCGTCCCAGCGCGGCTTGCCCATGAAGACCAGGACAAACGCCCGGGTCATGTAGAAGCCGGTGATCACTGCGGCCACCAGCCCCACCACCCATAGCACCGAAAACCATCCTCCTCGCTCAAACAGAGAGGCGAGGATCTCGTCTTTTGACCAAAAGCCGCCAAACGGAGGGATCCCGGCAATCGCCAGAGTGGCGATTCCCATGGTTATGCCGGTGATCTTCATCCTGGAGAAGAGACCGCCCATCTTGTGCATGTCCTGCTCATCCCTCATCGCGTGGATGACCGACCCGGCGCCGAGAAAGAGGAGGGCCTTGAAGAACGCGTGTGTCATCAGATGGAAGAGCCCGGACACATAGGCGGTGGCACCGACGGCGAGAATCATGTAGCCGAGTTGGGACACAGTCGAATAGGCCAGGACCTTCTTGATGTCTCGTTGCCCGATGGCTATCAGGGCCGCCAGCAGGGCGGTTGCTGCACCGACAGTCGCAATCGTGACCTGGGCCACGGGTGAAAGGTCGAGAATGGCCGCCGACCTCGCCAGGAGGTAGACACCGGCCGTGACCATCGTCGCGGCGTGGATGAGCGCCGAAACCGGAGTAGGGCCCTCCATCGCATCAGGCAACCAGACATAGAGCGGAATCTGGGCCGACTTTCCGGCGGCACCGACGAAGAACAACAATGCGATGGCGGTGGCCAATCCCGTCGTCAGAACACTCCCTGCCCGATCAAAGATCCCGGCGTATGAGAGGGTGCCAAAGGCGGTGAACACCAGCATCAGCCCAATCATGAAGCCGAAGTCGCCGATGCGATTCACGACGAACGCCTTCTTGGCCGCCGCGGCCGCAGCCTTACGAGTGAACCAGAAGCCTATGAGGAGGTACGAGCTGAGACCGACGAGTTCCCAGCCAAGGAAGAGCATGGCGTAGTTGCCGGCCAGAACCAGAGTCATCATCGAAGCAGCGAACAGATTCAAGTTGGCAAAGAATCGGTGGAAACGGTCGTCACCATGCATATAGCCGATGGCGTAGATGTGGATCAGCGAGCCAACACCGGTGACTACCAGGGCCATCATCGCGGCCAGCGGATCCCAAAGAATCTCGATGTTCGCGCCAATCGAAGGCATCCACTCCCACAGGAAGAGAACCTCGCCGTGTTCGGAGCCTCGAAGGAACGGGATTGCCGCGGCCAACGAAACTACAAAGGCTCCAACGATCGCCAGCGAGGCCAGAACCCCGGCAATGGGCTCCTTGAGATACCTGCCGAAGAAGTGAAGAAAGATCGCACCGGCTAGGGGGAGAGCAATTGCCAGCCAGATGAGCTCGGTCACGACGACACCTTCATCGAACAGCGCGCCAGCCAAGGGCTCTCAAGCAATCTCATCCTCGCAACTCGCTCAACGCGTCGACAGAGGCGGTTGACCGGAGACGGAAGATTGCCACGATGATCGCGAGACCGACCACCACCTCGGCCGCCGCCACCACCAGGATGAAGAACACGGCGACCTGGCCGTTCAGGTCATTGTGAGCCCGTCCTGCGGCAATCAGAGTCAGGTTCACGGCATTCAGCATCAGCTCGATACACATGAACATGACCAATGCGTTGCGCCGCAGCAGTATCCCGAGGGCTCCAATAGAGAAGAGCACGGCCGCTAGACCCATGTACCACCCTGGATCGACCATCAGGAGGCGCTCCTCCGGTAGTGGGCGAGGGCGATGGCACCGGCAGCGGCGATCGTGAGAAGCAATGCGGTGGCCTCGAAGGCGAGTACCCAGTCGGTGAAGAGCGGCTCGGCGACGGCCTGGATGGTGCCATTTGTGGCGTCGATCGAGATCGGGCCGGCCGTGGGGAACCATTCGAAGTTTGTGAGGAAGGTGAGCCCTGCCGCCAGGAGAACTATGCCCCCAGCGATAACACCCACGAAGACACGCTGATTGGGCAGCTTCTCATCACGGTTCTCACTCTTGTCGACGCCAATCAGCATGATCACAAACAGGAAGAGAGTGAGCACCGCTCCGGCGTAAACAACGATCTGCACCATGGCAACCAGGTGAGCCAATTGGAGGACATACAAAACCGCCACAGAGAAGAGTGTCCCCAGAAGGCCCATCGCCGAGTAGACGGGATTGCGGGCCATGACCACCGTCACCGCACCGGCAATGGCTGTCACCGCCATGATCACGAAGATCAGGGCCTCAATCATCCTCAGAACTCCTGATAGCGTCGCGAATATCCTGGGAGGGTTCGGGGGCCCAGTCCGCCGGGCCCGGCGTTCCCTGCCACATCTGCAGCCCTTCATATGCGGCCAACCCCGAAGGAGCAGTGGCACGAAGCCATCCGTCAGCCGTGAGCAGCTCGGAGGGGTCTGCCAACGGATCATCGGGGAACATGTGCGGGACGTTCCCCTTTTCATCCATCAGGAGCGTCTCACGGGTGTAGATGGCGTCTTCGCGATTGGTGGTGGACATCTCGAAGAGGTGTGTCATCGTGATTGCCTCGGTTGGACACGCCTCGACACAGAGCCCGCAGAAGATGCAACGCAGGAGGTTTATCTCATAGATGAACCCGTAACGCTCACCAGGTGAAGTCGGATTCTCCGGATCGTTGTCCATCCCACGCACGAAGATGCAGTTCGCGGGGCATGCGCCAGCGCAAAGCTCACAGCCGATGCACTTCTCCATTCCGTCGGGATAGCGGTTGAGAACATGGCGGCCATGAAAACGCTGCGGCTTCTCCCGCATCTCGTCGGGATACCTGGTCGTAACCATTTCTTCGCCGGTCGTTGTTCGCCACATCGTCACGCCGGTGACTTTGAGACCTTTCAGCAATTCCTTGATCAATCCCATCTTCTAACTCCAGGGTGGTCCGAATTGACGGAACCCGATCACGACACTCGACAGGATCAGCCAGGCCAGGGCGGCAGGGATGAGCCGCTTCCATCCCAGGGTCATCAGTTGGTCGTAGCGAAGTCGGGGAAGGGTGGCGCGAAGCCAGAAGAAGAGGAAGACGATCAGATAGGTCTTGAGCAGAAACCAAACGGTCGGGAGCATTGCCGAAATGAATCCCGGCAGGAAGCTCTCGAACGTGGGTCCGTTCCAACCACCGAGAAACAAGGTGGCCGCGATCGCCGACATGGAGAAGATGTTCACGTACTCGGCCAGAAAGAACATGGCGAACCGCATTCCCGAGTATTCGGTGTGGAAGCCTCCGACCAACTCCTGCTCCGCCTCAACGAGATCGAACGGAGCGCGGTTGGTCTCAGCGACGATGGCGATCAGGAAGATGGCGAAGGCCGCAATTTGCGGGAACACATTCCAACGCGGGACGACTCCAAACCAGGTGCCGGCTTGTCGTTCTACGATCTCCGCGAGCGACAAGGCTCCCCCATCTCCCTGAGTGGCCGTGTAAACGACGACCGCCACCATTGCGAGACCCATGGCGGCTTCGTAGGAAATCGCCTGAGCGGTGGCCCGGATCCCGCCGATGAGCGGATACTTCGAGCCGGAAGACCAGCCCGCAAGGACCACCGCATATACGGCCATCGACGACATCGCCAGGACGAAAAGGAGACCCACGTTGAGATCGGCACCTTGGAGGGTCACCTCATAGTCGCCGATCATGAACGGGCGTCCCCATGGCACCATCATGAAGATGAGGAACGCCGGGATCACGGCGAGGAACGGCGCCAAGAGGTACATCCCCAACTCCACTTTTCGCGGAGTGACCGACTCTTTGAAGAAGAGCTTTAGACCGTCCGCGACGGTTTGAAGAATGCCAAAAGGCCCCGCCCTACTTGGCCCGATGCGAGATTGCATGTCGGCGACCACCTTGCGTTCCGCCCACACGTTGACAACGGTGACAACTAGCAGAAGAACGAATGTCAGGACCACCCTC
>JBAVIK010000340.1:0-2606 GCA_049686815.1 Acidimicrobiia bacterium
GGTGACGAACTGGTCGAACCAGGTCCGGCATAGCGTACATAGGACCGCGTCAGCGGCCTTACCCGCCATTGGCGATCAGCTCGACCAGGAAGGGAAGCGACTCGGAATAGTCGCCCATCTGGGACACCCCTGGCTCCGTAATTCGAACCGAGTCGAGTACAGAGTTCGCCGGTCGTTGGGCGGGCCGCTGTAGATCCGAAGACAGGATCGGCTGGATCAGGTCGGAATCGAGTCCGGCCAGCGAAACTACTTCCCGTGCTAGGTCGTACCACGTCGTAACCCCTTGATTGGCGAGATGGAGCAAACCTGTCACACCGTTCTGGCTCGCCTTCAACGCTGCGTTGGCGAGATCGTCCACGAACGTCGGTCTCCCTTTCTGGTCGGTAACCACCTCGGTGTAGCCAGAACGTGCCCGGTGGAGGACGGCCGAGGCAAAGTTTGGGTGGGTCGCCGAAAGAAGCCACGAGGTGCGGACCACAAGCGCTCGGGGCATCTCCGACAGGGCGGCCCGTTCACCTTCCAACTTGGTGAGTCCGTAGACCGACAAAGGGTTGGGGTCGTCGGTTTCGACGTATCCCGTTGCCTTCGTTCCATCAAACACGTAGTCGGTGGAAAATGTGATCAATCCAGAACCCGATCTAGCAGCTTCTCGTGCAATGTGGCGCACAGCGCTGACGTTGAGGGCCCTGGCGTCAGCAACCTCGGCCTCCGCGCGATCCACCGCTGTGTAACCGGTGCAATTGATCACGATGTCGGGCTTGGAATCTTCAAAGAACTGGCGGACGGAGGCACCGTCGGTCACATCCAGTTCCGCTTTCGTCAAGGCACGCACCCTCTCTCCCAGCAGTTTGGCGAATGCTGTCCCCAACTGTCCTCGGGAGCCGAGAACGACCGGGCTCATGGCGCGTGGTGACGGCCGAGAAGGACACGCTCGATGTACTCCCGGTAGCCCGAGCGGGGCATGGCGTCAGTGATGGTCTCCAGGTGAGCGATGCTGATGAAACCCCGTTCGAGGGCGATCTCTTCGAGACAGGCGATCTTGAGGCCCTGCCGATGTTCGATGGTTGCTATGAAGTTGGCCGCATCGAGCAAAGAGTCGTGGGTGCCACTGTCGAGCCACGCCACGCCACGATTGAGGATCCGAACTACCAGTTTCCCATTCTCCAAGTAGTGGCGATTGACATCACTGATCTCGAGCTCGCCCCGCTCTGAGGGCCGCAGCGTCGATGCGATGTCAGAGACACCTCCGTCGTACAGGTAGAGACCCGGAATTGCGAGATTCGAAGTCGGGGAATTGGGCTTTTCCTCGATTGACGTCGGCTTTCCCTCAGCGTCGATGGTTACGACCCCATATCGGCCAGGGTCATTGACGGGATAGCCGAAGATCATCGCTCCGCTCTCAAAGTGCTCGACGGCCCGCTGCAGGCCGAACTCGCCGTGAAAGATGTTGTCCCCGAGGATCAGGGCCACACTCTGCCCGTGGATGAACTCAGCGCCTATGAGGAAAGCCTGGGCGATTCCGAGCGGCTCTCTCTGTTCGGCGAAGGCCAATTGGACCCCCCACTGCGAACCGTCTCCGAGGAGCTTGCGGAATAGGGGGAGGTCGTCAGGCGTGGAGATGATCAGGATGTCGCGGATCCCCGCACCCATGAGTGTGGCCAGTGGGTAGTAGATCATTGGCTTGTCATAGACGGCCTGGAGCTGTTTGCTCACACCCCGGGTGATTGGATCGAGGCGGGATCCCGATCCGCCGGCGAGGACGATTCCCTTCACGATGAGGCCCTTTTGACCGTTTGCCACCAGCTGTGGTTTTGCCGATACCAATCGATCGTCTCTGACAGTCGTTCTGCAAAGTCGTGCATTGGCTCCCAACCGAGATCGCGTATCCGATTGGAGTCGACGGCGTAACGAAAATCATGTCCAGGCCTGTCATCGACGTGGTCGATCCATGAGTCGTCGAGACCGAGGTGGTCAAGAATTCGGTCCGTTAGTTCGCGATTGGAAAGTTGGGCGTTGGCTCCGATGTTGTAGACCGTACCGGCGATGCCCCGGTCGATGAGGACGCCGATTGCCCGACAGTGATCCTCAACATGAAGCCAGTCGCGCTCATTGAGCCCTGTCCCGTAGAGCGGAACTCTCTTGCCCTCGAGAAGATTGGTCACAAACAGGGGGATCACCTTTTCGGGAAATTGATATGGCCCGTAATTGTTGGTGCAACGTGTGACGAGCACATCGATGCCGTGGGTGGCGTGATATGCCAGTGCCAGCAGATCTGCCCCAGCTTTGGAGGCGGAGTATGGCGACGACGGATTGAGGGGAGCTGACTCGTCGGCGAATCCGGAGGTTATTGAGCCGTAGACCTCATCTGTAGATACATGAATGAATCGGTCCACACCGTGCTTTCGAGCCGCCTCGAGAAGCACACCGGTCCCGGCGACATTGGATCGGACAAACGGCTCGGGCCCATCAATTGAACGATCGACATGGGTTTCAGCGGCGAAATGGACGACGACGTCGTGGCCAGGCATCAACGAGTCGACCAGGTCGGCATCACAGATGTCACCCTTCACAAAGGTGTGTCGAGGGTATTTGTCGAGTTGGCTCAC
>JBAVIK010000341.1:0-2714 GCA_049686815.1 Acidimicrobiia bacterium
GACGAGGCGATCGAGGCGAAGATGGTCACCAAGGCCATCGAGCGCGCCCAAACGACCGTCGAGACGAAGAACGCCGAGATCCGCAAGAACGTCCTCAAATACGACGAGGTCATGAACACCCAGCGCGAGAGCATCTACCGCTGGCGAAACTCGATCCTCGAAGGCTCGGCTTCGGCCGATCTGATCGGCGATTGGATCGGAGACGCGATCTCCTCGGTTGTCGAACTGGAATTCGCTCCGGGCTCGGGCAAGTCCGACTGGGACTGGGATGCTCTCAAACGTGAACTCGAAGTGTTCTTCCCGACAAAGATCGACAGCTCGAAGTTCGAGGGCTCGTATGACCTCGAAAATGTCATCGATTTTGCGGTCGACGAGGCTCTAGCCCGATACGACGAGCGCGAAGATGAGCTCGGTTCTGACATGCTCAAGCGGGTTGAGAAGTCGGTGATGCTGTCTGTGATCGACAACAAATGGCGTGAACACCTCTCGGAGATGGATTATCTCAGGGCAGGGATCGGGTTGCGCGCAATGGGTCAGCGCGACCCACTTACCGAGTATCAACGTGAGGCCTTCGACATGTTTGCCGACTTGGTCGAGTCGGTGAAACGTGATGCAGTTCGCTATCTCTTTCATGTAGAGGTCACCCAGCCGGCGACCCAGCCAAAGCGGGTCGAGGCCGCTCCTGCAGGTGTCACCCGCTCCACGGAACCGGTGACCTCGGACAAGGTCGGTCGAAACGACCCATGCCCCTGCGGGAGCGGAAAGAAATACAAACGTTGCCACGGCGCTGCGTAACAATGCCGAGATGAATCTGACACGAACCAGCCTTCTTGCCCTTGTAACTGCATTGGTGGCAGTGTCCTGCGGGGGTCGGGCGGCCGATCAAGAGCTCGACCAATCGCTCTGGCGACTCGCTTCGATAGCCGACACAGAAATTGACTCGGAACCACCCGCGACGATTGCGTTTGGCGAGGGGGAGGTCGTCGGAACCACCGGTTGCAACGCCTTTGGCGGATCCTACGAAGCTGATGCTGACTCAGGCACCATCTCGTTCGGCCTCCTTCGATCGACGCTCGTCGCATGTAGCTCGGAGGGTCTAACGACGCGGGAGCAAGCGATGTTTGCGGCACTTGAGGTGGCTGCGACCTACGAGGTCAAGAGTGGCACCCTCGAATTCATGGGTAGTGAGGGCGAAGTGGTCTCGACATATTCCGTGCTGGAACCCGACCTGGCCGATACCAGCTGGCTCGTGACCGGTTACAACAACGGCAGCGAAGCCGTGACCAGCGTGATCATTGCCACTGAGTTGACCGTCGAATTTGGAGACGACGAAACAGTTTCAGGCTCGGCGGGGTGCAACACCTTCTCGGGAACCTATGAGGTCAGCGGCGACTACGAGGTTGTCTCAGGTCAGGCGATCGCGATCGGGCCGTTGGCATCAACCCAAATGGCATGTCTCGATCCCGAAGGTCTAATGGACCAAGAGGCGCAGTTTCTAAACGCATTGGCGAACTCTGCGACTTGGCAACTGGTCGGCTCCAATCTCGAGCTGAGGAGTGCCGACGGTGCTCTCCAGGTCACGGCCGAGCCCGCATCCTGATCGAGCTCGAAAGAACGGTCCCGGTTGGACTGAGTATGTCGGTTCCAAGCCGTTTGGTCATAGGCTGATGCCAGTGGAGATCCTCGACCCTCAGACCACAGTGGCCGAATTGCGGAAGAGACTCAGGGAGGCCAGAGAGTTCCTCGATCTCGAAGGAAAGAGCAAGGAGCTTGCTGCCCTTCGAGATCAGGTCTCTTCGCCTGACCTCTGGGACCACCCCGACGAAGCGAGGGTCGTGAGCACCCGGCTTGCCAGATACGAACGGCTCTTCGAGATGGTTGACGGTCTGAGCTCACAAATCGAGGACGCCGAGGTCCTTCTCGAGCTCGCTGAGGAGGCCGGCGACGAGGAGGCACATCGCGAAGCTTTGGACCTCCTGCGCAACGCTGCGAGACAGCTCGATGAGCTCGAATTGCAGTCCCTGTTCTTCGATGAGTATGACGAAGCCGATGCAATTCTCAGTGTTCATGCTGGAGCAGGTGGTGTGGATGCGCAGGATTGGGCGGAGATGATGGCGAGGATGTATCAGCGATTTCTCACCGACTCCGGTTTCGTCGTAACAGTTGAGGAGATCACCGAGGGCGACGAGGCAGGCATCAAGTCGGCGACGTTCACCGTCAAAGGCGACCACGCTTACGGCAAGCTCGAATCGGAAAGAGGCGTGCACCGACTGGTCCGGATCAGTCCTTTCGATGCCAACTCGCGTCGTCACACCAGTTTCGCCGGTGTCGACGTCATCCCTGACCTTGGGGATCAAGCCGATGTTGAGATCAACGAAGAGGAACTGCGAATCGACACTTATCGGTCGCAAGGAGCAGGCGGTCAGCATGTCAACACCACCGACTCCGCGGTTCGAATTACCCATCTCCCCAGCGGAATCGTGGTCCAGTGCCAGAACGAGCGTTCCCAACTCCAGAACAAGGCTCGAGCCATGGCGATGCTCAAAGCGCGCCTGGCCGAGCAAGCACGTGTCGATCGACTCGCCCACCTCGACCAGATACGGGGAGAACAGGGAGAGGCGGCCTGGGGCCGCCAGGTCCGATCCTATGTTCTCCAGCCATATCAAATGGTCAAGGATCTCCGCACCGGTCACGAAGTGGGAAACGTCCAGGGG
>JBAVIK010000342.1:0-5256 GCA_049686815.1 Acidimicrobiia bacterium
GATATCCGGAGTCGGCGAGATAGTCGACCCACAAGTCGCATTGAGTGAATTTGCTATCGCGGTGGCTTTGCCCAAATTCGGTCTATCTACCCCGGACGTATACCGGCGGTGGGACGAGCTGGAGGGCCCAACCGGAGAGGCGATCGATGATGCAGCTCTGCCTCCTGTCCTCCGGGATCGGCTCCCGATTCGAAATGACTTGCTCCCGGCGGCTCTGGACATTGTGAGCGAACTCGGTGATTTCATGGCGGATCTCAGGGCTGCTTGGGATACCGCGGTGTGTCTGACGGGCTCCGGTTCGGCTTGCTTCGGGTACTTCGCTTCGGTGGACGAAGCCGAAGACGCCGTCGTGGCGGTTGCTTCGTTGATCGCAACCGGTCGGGGTGTCGGGTTGCGTGACCACGGGGTCCGGGTTGTGCGGTGATTTCGAGGCAAACCTAAGGTAGTACCTGCCGTATATGGTCGGTACTACCTAAGGTTTGAAGGTTTTCAAACCGGCTCGCGTTATTCTGTTGGCCGGCGCCAATGCCCGGTTTTGGGGGGTGGTGTAACCGGTAGCACGGCAGGTTTTGGTCCTGTTAGAGCGGGTTCGAGTCCTGCCCCCCCAGCAACATCGAAGAAAGGCATCATTTGTCGGTTCACGTGGTGGTCCTGGCCGCCGGTCAGGGAAAACGGATGATGTCCGAGCTTCCAAAGGTGGCCCATCCTGTGGCAGGACGCCCCTTGCTCAGCTGGGTTCTCGAGGCTGCGCGCCCGGTCCAACCGAAATCAACAGTCGTTGTTCTTGGGCACGGTGCGGAGACTGTCAGGCCCTTCCTGCAGCCTGATATCAGGGTGGCGATCCAGGACCGGCAACTGGGTACGGGGCACGCCACCGGGATCGGAATTGGTGCGATAGATGGCCTCGACGAGGACGACATCGTGGTGATCCTCTACGGAGACACGCCTCTGCTCACGACGGCTCTCATCGAAAACCTCGCCGATCTCGATGTCGACGAGACGGCGCGGATGATCAGTGCCCACCTTGTTGATCCGACAGGATATGGACGGGTGATTCGGGATGATGTCGGAGATGTGGTCAACATCATCGAAGAAGATGACTGCACTCCGGTACAACGGCAAATCGATGAGATCAATGCTGGCCTCTACGCGGTGCGGGCTGGTCCCCTGCGGTCTGCATTGGAGATGCTGACTGATGACAATGCGCAGGGGGAGTACTACTTGACCGATGTTGTCGGGTTTCTGGCCGCGAAAGGTGACAGACTGACAGCCGTGACTGCGTCTGCGGAGGAGGTGGCCGGAATCAACACGCAAGATCAGCTGGCTCAAGCCCGCCGGGAATTGCAACAACGGGTGAATCAGAGACTCATGGACTCGGGAGTGTGGATGCTCGACCCCGACCGTACCTATATCGACGACACCGTCACCATCGACCCTGGAGCCAGGATCTACCCAGGTGTGCATCTCGAAGGAATGACGACTGTCGGAGCGGATTCTCAGGTAGGTCCCGAGGTCTTTGCCCGAGACTCGACTATCGGCGTGGGAGCCACAGTGTGGTACTCGGTCTTGCGCGAGGCGCGTGTCGGCGACGCCTGCGAGGTTGGGCCGTATGCCTCACTCCGGCCCGGAACGGTCCTGGAGACCGGCTCCAAGGTTGGCACCTTCGTCGAGACCAAGAACACAACAATGGCTGAGGGGGCAAAGGCAAATCATCTTTCATACCTCGGCGATGCGAAGGTTGGGCCCCGTTCGAATATCGGCGCCGGGACGGTCACGGTCAATTACGACGGAGTGGAGAAACATCAGACCGAGATTGGTGAAGACGCATTCATCGGCTCGGCGACGATGCTGGTGGCGCCGGTAACGATCGGGGACAGAGCCACGACCGGTGCCGGCTCGGTCATTACCGACGACGTGTCCGACGACGCATTGGCTGTCGAGCGAACTAGCCAGAAGGAAATCCCGGGCTACTCTCATCGTCGCCAGGCGCGTAAAGCGGCGAAAAGGGCCGAGGACTGACGTGGACATCGTCTCCCGCAACCGAATGATGGTCTTCACCGGCGGTGCCAATGAGCCCCTAGCCGAGGAAGTCGCTGAGGTTCTCGGTATCCAGCTGGGAAGTCTCACTCGCTCCACGTTTGCCAATGGCGAGATATATGTGCGACCTGACGAAAGTGTCCGCGGTGCCGATTGCTTCGTTATGCAGAGCCATTCGCAGCCGATCAACGATCACATAATGGAGCAACTGATCACGATCGATGCTTTGCGAAGAGCGTCGGCTCGAAGCATCACCGCAGTCATGCCGTTCTTCGGTTACTCCCGCCAGGACAAGAAGGTGTTGCCGCGCGAACCGATCACGGCCCGTCTCGTGAGCGACTTGTTGCTTCAGGCCGGCGCCGATCGGTTGGTATCGGTCGATCTGCACACTGGCCAGCTCCAGGGCTTCATCTCGAAGCCGTTTGATTCGCTGACAGCCCTCCCCATCATCACCGACTACCTGGCCGACAAGCTCGAGGGCAAGACCACGGTCCTCTCGCCCGATGCTGGTGGTGTGAAACGTGCCGAGAGATACGCACGCCATCTCGATGCCTCGGTTGCGTTCATATACAAGCGACGCGACCCGAATCAACACAACGAGTCGGCGCCTCTCTCCATGGCTGGGAAGGTCACCGACCGCAACGTGGTGATCGTTGACGACATGATCGACACCGCGGGCACTGTGTGCAATGCGGCCGAGATGGTCCGTGAGTATGGGGCGGTCAGCGTCCGGATTGCTGCCACTCATGGCATCTTCTCGGAACCGGCGCTCGATCGGATCAAGAACGCTCAAATCGATGAGGTGATCGTCACCAACACGCTGCCGGTATCTGACGATGTGCAGTCACTCGACAATGTCCGAGTGCTCTCGATCGCGCCGATACTTGCAGAAACCCTTCAGGCAATCTTCATGGACTCGTCGGTGTCGGAGATCTTTCTCGGCGAGAACGCATAGCAAGAGCTACTGATTGGCCTTCGGCCATTCCTACAATCACGCGCCGTGAGCGCCCGGCATCGAGACACACCGAGTCCTGCTCAAGGGCGACTCCGCGTTCTCGTGGTCGCAATGCTGGCAATCCTGATCATCGGCGTGGTCTTCTTCCGTGGATCGGCATCGGAATCCAACGGATCGGGTGACACCACACCAGTTGCGGGCGACTCAACAACCACAACAGGAGCCGGCGACGGGGCCACGGCATCGACCTCCGGCACCGGTGACACCGTTACGAGCACACCCGGGACCGGCACTGTCGACCCCAACCTTCCCGAGATGAAATCACTTCGTCTCGAGTTGGTATACGACGGTTTTCGCCAGCCGACGGTCCTGACCGCACCCCCCGGAGACGATCGCATCTTTGTTGCGCAACGAGTCGGGGTTATCCGAATTCTCGACCCCTCTGGTGAACTTGTCGATCCGGCGTTTCTCGACATAACCGACAGGGTCCTGGCCGGTGGGATTGAACAGGGGCTCCTCGGGCTGGCGTTTCATCCGGACTACGAGAACAACAATCGCTTCTTCGTCTATTACACCGACAAAGGCGGCAACCGCCAGCTTTCCGAGTTCACGACCACAGTTTCGGACCCAAATCGTGCCAACGTCGATTCAGAGAAGGTGCTCTGGGAGATGGAACAGCCACCCAACGCCACCGACATCCGCCACTACGCCGGTGCTGTCACCTTCGGTCCCGATGGGTACCTCTGGTTCACCAGCGGAGACGGCGCCGATTCCAGGGCCCAGGCTCAAGACCCGAACACGATGTACGGCGCGATCATGCGGATCGACGTAGACAGCGGAGATCCATACGGGATTCCGCCGGACAACCCGTTTGTCAATGGCGGGGGCGCCCCGGAGATCTTTGCGTATGGGCTTCGCAATCCCTGGCGTTTCAGCATCGACCCGGTCGAGCGTCTCCTATATATCGGTGACGTGGGACACGCCGATCAGGAGGAGGTCAACGTCGTATCGATCGACGAGGGCGGATACAACTTCGGCTGGTCCGACATGGAAGGGACTCGTTGCTTTCACAAGCAGGACTGTGACGCCACCGACTACACAGCTCCGGTGATCACCTACACCCATGAGGATGGGCTTTCGATTACTGGTGGCTACGTCTACCGCGGTTCGGAGATCCCAGAGTTGAACGGAACCTACTTCTACAGCGACTGGGTCAGCTCATGGATTCGATCCTTCGAGTTCACCGACGGGGGTGTCACCGAAGAGCACGACTGGACCGAGGAGTTGGGTGGATCTGTGGGACAGCCCAACACCTATGGCCTCGATAGCAAGGGTGAGCTCTATCTGTTGACCCACGGAGGACAGGTCTACAAGTTCACGGCGGTTCGCTGATCTCGATGGGTGGGAGGACTATCACCTCGCCTGGATAGATCAGATCGGGATCCCCTGACCGGAGGTGCGACCGGTTCATCGTGATGACAGATCGCCAGTACGGAGATATCTCATTGGTCCCTACCTCTCGTTCGAGTCGATCGACGAGATGCGATGCTGAGATCTTCCAGAGGTGATCTCCGGGTCGAACTGTCACTTGAAGACTTAGGTTGGCTTCGAAGGGATGGATTGGGAGCCGGACAGGTGCGTCGACAGGTCCGGCCCGGGCAACACCGCCGGCCATCAACGCCAAAACCCCGAGGGTGACGGTGCCAAGCCAGCGCATCTCTCCAAAGTAAGTCTTGAATCTGAGCAATGGAAGAGGGTTACGATGCGATGACCCGAATCCCTGGAGCCTCCGCATGAAAGTACGAATCGGAATTCTCAACACCGACAAGCTCGTTGAAGTGGAAGTCGACGATGTCAAGGCGTTCAAGAAAGAGCTTGAGCGATCCGTCGAAGATGGTGGGCTCGCCTGGTTCACCGATTCCCGCGGTCGATCAGTGGGGATTCCGGCAACGAATGTTGCCTTCGTTCAGTTTGAAGATGCCGACGAACAGCAGACCGTCGGGTTTGCTCCGGCCGTTTGAGGTCATCAACCGGCTCGACGGTCAAGACGCAAAAGAAAGTGGCGCCCCTGGGCGCCACTTCTCAGTTTGACTTGGCTTGATTCAGACGACGGCGCGGCGGCGACGTTCCGCGAGCCAACGCTTGCGAAGACGACGGCGGTCATCTTCGGCATATCCGCCCCAAACGCCAGATTCCTGGTTGGTCTCCAGGGCATACTGAAGACAGTCTTCTGCGACCATGCAGGTCGAGCAGATGGCGATGGC
>JBAVIK010000343.1:0-5583 GCA_049686815.1 Acidimicrobiia bacterium
CCAAGGGAGTCGGCATCCTCCCCTTCGACGAAGTTGAGGGGCAGCACACCCATCATCACCAGATTCGAGCGATGGATTCGCTCGAATGACTTGGTTATCACGGCCTTCACTCCCAGCAGGAAAGTGCCTTTGGCTGCCCAATCTCGAGAGCTGCCCATTCCGTAGTCGACGCCACCCAAAACGATCAGGGGTACCCCATCCTGCTGATAGTGCATGGCGGCCTCGTGGATCGACTTGACCGCACCATCGATGAGATCGGTCGTCCAGCCGCCCTCGGTTCCGGGTGCCAACTCATTGCGCACCCTGATGTTTGCGAACGTACCCCGGGTCATCACCCGATCGTTGCCGCGACGAGATCCGTAGGAATTGAACATCGCCGGTTGAACACCTTGTCCAATCAGATACTGGCCGGCTGGCGTGTCGACTCCGATGGACCCAGCGGGGCTTATGTGATCGGTGGTGACCGAGTCTCCGAGCTTGGCCAGCGCTCTGGCACCGACGATGGGGCTCAGGCGCTGAACCTGCGGCGTGAGCTCGGTGAAGAATGGAGGCTCCTGTATGTATGTCGAGGTGTCGGTCCACCCGTAGAGGTCGGACTCCGGAGTCGAGATTCCACGCCACTCATCCGAGCCGGTGAACACGTCGCTGTACTTCTCGAGGAACTGGCTCTGCAGGACGTTCTCTCCGACGATCGTGGCAATCTCATCCTGAGTGGGCCAGATGTCCTTCAGGAACACATCGTTGCCTTCTCGGTCCTCTCCGATCCGCTCCTCGATTGGATCCCAATCAACTGTGCCTGCCAATGCGTAGGCGACTACGAGTGGTGGGGAAGCGAGGTAGTTGGCTCGGACATCTGGAGAGATCCTGCCTTCAAAGTTGCGATTGCCGGAGAGAACCGCCGCCGACACGAGATCGTGGGACCGGATCGCTTCAGAGATCGGCTGGGGGAGAGGGCCCGAGTTGCCGATGCACGTGGTGCACCCGTAGCCGACAATCCCAAATCCGAGAGCTTCCAGATCTTCAAGGAGGCCCGACTTCGTCAAGTACTCGGTGACGACCTTGGATCCGGGCGCAAGGGAGCTCTTCACCCACGGCTGTCTTTGCAAACCGAGCCGGCGAGCTTTCCGGGCCACCAGGCCGGCGCCGACCATGACGTCGGGATTGGATGTGTTGGTGCAAGACGTGATTGCGGCAATGACCACATGGCCGTCGTTGATGGTGAAGGTCTTTCCGTCGTAGTCGACCAGAGCGCTGCTTCTGGCCATCAGCGTCTCGTCCGCCATGCCTCCTTCCGCCTCCCACGACACCAGATTCGAAATCTGCGATCCACCATTCTTCCCGAAGAGGTTCGTCAGATCGGTCTCCCACTGAGTCTTCATTGCAGAAATCTCGATTCGATCCTGAGGTCGCTTCGGACCGGCAAGGGACGGCTGCACCGTCGACATGTCGAGATGGAGGTTTGCGCTGTAAACGATCTGTCGCGAGCTGTCCCGCCACATCCCCTGGGTCTTGTAGTACTGCTCGATGGTGTCGATCAGCTTGTCTTCGCGACCCGTGAGCCGCAGGTATCTCAGGGTTTGCTCGTCAACCGGGAAAAAGCCAATGGTTGCCCCATACTCGGGAGCCATGTTGGCGATGGTGGCGCGGTTTGCCAGAGGCATGTCATCGAGACCCGATCCAAAGAACTCGACGAACTTGCCAACCACCCCGTGTTCTCTGAGCATCTCGGTCACCCGAAGTACGAGGTCGGTGGCTGTCGCCCCTTCGGGGAGTCTGCCTGTCAGCTCGAAGCCCACCACCTCGGGGAGAAGCATGTAGATCGGTTGTCCCACCATCGCAGCCTCGGCCTCGATGCCCCCAACACCCCAGCCAACGACCCCGAGGCCGTTGATCATCGTCGTGTGGGAGTCAGTTCCCACGAGACTGTCCGGGTAGAGAGTGTGACCGTCGTCCCAGACGACTTTGGCCAGGTACTCGAGGTTCACCTGATGCACTATCCCGGTTGCCGGGGGAACCACCCGGAAGTTGGCGAAGGCGGACTGGCCCCATTTGAGGAACTCGTAGCGTTCCTGGTTTCGCTCGAATTCCTTTGTCGAATTGATGATCAGGGCGTCGGGTCTGGCGAAGGCGTCCACCTGGACCGAGTGGTCGATCACCAGGTCGGCAGGTATCAAAGGATTCACCTTTTGCGCCGCGTCATCCTCACCCGTCATGCGCACGATTGCTGAGCGCATCGCGGCGAGATCGACCACCGCTGGGACACCGGTGAAGTCCTGGAGCACGACCCGGCCCGGGATGAACGGGATCTCTTGCTCGCGGACATTACGGGCGTCGTAGCTGGCGATGCGTCGTACATCATCGGTGGTCACAAGGAGACCATCGAGGTTCCTCACTGCGGACTCGAGGAGAACCTTGATCGAATATGGGAGGTTTTCAACGCCTTCGAGTCTGTCGAGACGGGCGATCCCCCTGGTGCCGAGAGCCGTGTCTAGTTGACCGTGCGTGTCTGGTAGTTCGTTGGCCATGGAAGCCCTTCGGTGGAAGTTTCTCTTTTGTTTTGAGCCTACCCAGGGGGTCGCGGTGCGCCATTTTCCTGACCGGCGAAATACATATCGAGTTTTCGTCTGTGAGAAAGTCTGAACCGCCACGGCAAGTGAGACCACCGGAATTGTTTGGTCAGCTCGTGGAGCCTTCTGCGAGCAAGTGATCGATTTCGACGCCTGAGGCCGCCTCCGAGAACGAGGCAAAATCTCCCGAATTGATTGAGGCCATGGCCCGGAGGATCCCGCTGTGGGTCATCCTTGCGATCATCGACCCCACGGAGATCCGCCGGACTCCGATCGATGCAAGCTCGCTGACAGTCACCCTGCTGAGCGCACCTGCGGCAAGGGCGTTGACCGGTTTCGATACCGCGTGAACTACCAGCTCGAGAGTTTCGACGCTCGGCACAACCGGAACGTAGAGCAGATCTGCCCCGGCCGACTCGAAGGCACGGATCCTCAACACTGCTTCGTCCATGTCGTAGACGCCATGCATCACTCCGTCGGCCCGTGCGCACAGCACAAATGGGTCCTCCAGCGATCGGGCCGCATCGGCTGCAGCGGCCACCCGCTCGACTGCATCGTCGAATTCGTATGAGGCTTTGACGTCGGACATGACCGTGTCTTCGATCGAACAACCCGATAGCCCGGCCTCCCTGGCGAGCCGGACGGTCTCAGCAACATCTTCGGGTGCGTCGGCGAATCCGTTCTCGAAGTCGCCAGACACGGGGAGCGGTGTGGCGGCCACCATCTCGGCTGCATGGCGCAGCGCCTCGTCCCTACTGACGGTCCCCCCATCGGGTCGTCCCAGTGTGAAAGCGAACCCGGCACTGGTGGTGGCCAGCGCCGGTGCTCCCGACGCGGCCATCAGCCTGGCCGAACCAGCGTCCCACGGATTGGGGATGACGAAACAGGCTTGCTGGTGGAGGTCCCAGAATCTCCTGTGTCTTTCGGTGAGCGTCCCCACTGCTAGCTGATGTTGACAGGGACGCGGGTCACGCAGTCGTCATCCAAAACCTTGTGGGGGATGACGACCGGGTTGCAGTCGAAGGAAAGGGCGCCGAATAGGCCGCCGACAATCCCGCGATCCAATGAGCAGATCACTTCCGGGTGGCTTGTCGCCGTCTCACCAAAAGGACAGTGTGAAGTCAGCAGCTGTTGACCCACCGCATCCGGATCGACCGAGAAGCCGAGGCCGGTCATCGCGCTCGCCACGGCCTGGACCGCAGCGTCGTATCCAGGGTCACTGGGAGCACCGATTTCGGCGGCAAGTTGCTCGCCATAGGACCTTCCGACACGCTCGGCTATCTCTGAGACGTTGTCCGGCGCCACTTGTTCGAGAACCTCGAAGAGCATTTCCGTCAACATCTCGAATCGGCGAGGGGCAAAGTGGACTGTGACTTCCTTGTTGGTTGCCTCGTAGGTCTTGGCAGGCCTTCCCGCTCCTTGACCATCCGGTGACCGATGCGACGTCTTCAGGTAACCGTCAGCGGAGAGCCGCTCGAGATGATGGCGGGCCACGTTGGGATGTATGTCGAATAGCGTGGCTATCCCGGACGTAGTCATCGGCTCACCAGATTCACGAACCGCGATGTAGATGGCTCGTCGGGTTGGATCACCCAGCGAGGCAGTGAGATCAGATATGCGGCTGTCGAGTGTCTTTGTGTCCATGAGGGGTATACCCAGTTCAAAACTATAGTTTTGAATACCTTCTACCACTTTCGCTGCAAGGACACGCATGGCCACATCCGACCAAATTCTTGATGCCGTCGCGTCCATTGAATCGCCGCTCTTCGTTGGGCGAACCCTCGGCGAGCTCGGTCTGGTCAAAGGCGTAGACAAGACGCTGACCGGCAAAGTCAAAGTAGATCTCTTGCTTCCTCTCGCCAATCCGCCAGAAGAGCTGAACGAAAGGCTTCAGAGCGCTCTAGAGCCCTTTGCCCGTGGTGCAGAGATAAATGTCGAACTGATGGACGAGCCCTCACGTGAGGCATGGATCATTGAGCGAAAGAAAGCGTCGGGACCGCCCATGGGCGAACCGGGCTCGGCCACCAGAACCGTCGCCGTTTCTTCTGGTAAGGGTGGCGTCGGCAAGTCTTCGGTATCGAGCAATCTCGCGGTTGCCCTGAGAAGGGCCGGGCACAAAGTCGGCATCGTCGACGGAGACATTTGGGGTTTCTCCATTCCGGCGATGCTCGGAATTGTCAATCCCCCGATGATGGTCGCTGACTCGATAATCCCTCCGGTTGCCCACGGTGTGAAGGTGATGTCCATGGACTACTTCGTTGGCGACGACAAAGCAGTGATCTGGCGCGGGCCGATGTTGCACCGCGCGATCGAGCAGTTCTTGAAGGACGTGTTTTGGGACAACCCCGATTTCCTGATCGTTGATATGCCGCCCGGGACGGGGGACATCGCCATCTCCATGTCCCAGTTTCTGCCGCGGGCCCAGGTGCTCTTGGTCACCACGCCACAGCCGACAGCACAACGTGTCGCTCGACGAGCGGCGCTCATGGCGGCCGAGGTCGATCAACAGGTCATAGGTGTCGTCGAAAACATGTCCTGGTTCACCGCTGACGACGGCACTCGTTATGAGCTCTTCGGATCAGGAGGCGGCGAGTTGCTGGCTAGTGAGCTCGGTGTGGATCTGATGGCCAAGATCCCACTCTTGCCGGCGATGGGTCGGGGAGCCGACGCCGGACTTCCCGTCGTCGTCGCGGCACCTGGCTCAGAGGCCGCGGTCGCCTTCGACCATCTTGCAACCGCTGTCGCAGCAAAGCGTCCCAGGGTCAGGACCAACCCAGCGCTAGTGATCAAATGAGCTTCCGCTCAGCCGCGACAGCCACCTCAGGGTGGGTCTTCGGCCTTGCCGTGACGGTGATGCTCATCTCACTGTGGGGACGTGCTGTTGTCGTCGACACCGACGCTCTGGCCGACGCAGCTGCACCTCTCTCCGGGTCGGCAACCGTGATCGAGATGTTCACCGACTGGCTGACCGACGAGTTCGTCGACAACGGTATTGACACAGGTTTGGCTGCGCCGG